>DATLFW010000534.1:0-3922 GCA_035540775.1 Acidimicrobiia bacterium | reverse complement strand
GAGCGGACGGCGAAGGGCGTGGACGTCGACTTGTCGATCGACCACGCGAAGGTCTCGACGTAGGTGCCGGCTGCGGACGCGTCACCGAGCGACAGCGGGAGCAGCGGATCGGGATCCGGATCCGGGACGGGGTCGCCCTCACCGCCGCCGAGGCAGAACGTGATGTGGGAGATCCCGGCCGGGTTGCCGCTGCTGTTGGCGGGAGTCGTGATCGCGGTCGTGGAGGAGGTCGCCCCGTCGTAGGCGTAGGCGACGAGGCCGTCGCCGCCCTTCATGAGGACCGCCAGCACCGGTGAGGAGGCCGTCCAGCTCTGCAGCGTGCCGGCGGCGACGTCGTAGCTCAGCTCCGCCGTCCAGTCCGGCGGCACCACGCCTGCGAAGTCCCAGGCACCGCCGATGTCGAGCTTGGCGGTCCCCGTGTGACCGGTGACGCCGGCCTCGGCGCACTCCGTCTTCACGTCCGATGAGGCGAAGGTGCCGGCGACGGCGGGAAGGCCGACGGCGGCAGCGGCGAAGGCGGCGAGGACGCCGAGGCGGGTACGGGCACGTGAGCGACGCATGCGCTCCTCCTGTTCGTCACGACCAAGAGGGGCCGGGTTCGCGTGGCTCGCCCCGGGCGCAGCGACCAGTCACCGCCCGGAGGTCATCGCCTCCCCGCCGCACACCACGTGCGGCGAGGGGCATTCAGCACGAACGTGCCGCGGCGCGCAAGGGTGGTTCTCCACAGGCGGTGACATGCGCCGCTCGTGCGGGCTCCACCCTCAACGTGCAGCGGTCAGCGCCACCAACGGGGAGCGGGCGGTGACACCTACCGCCCGACCAGCCTGGTCATGAGGGTGTGCCCGGGCACGTCGTCGCAGTGCGCGGTCGCGGGTTCGCTGTACGTGCCGCCCGGGCCGTCGTGCTCGCTGTCGACGAGCAGCCACGGAACGGGGTCCATGGTGTGGGTCTTCAGCCGCACCGGCGTCGGGTGGTCGGGCAGGAGGAGCAGCCGCCACGGGCCCATGGCGTCGAGGCCCTCGACGAGCGGCCCGAGGATCCGGCTGTCCCAGTTCTCCAGGGCCCGGATCTTCTCCTCGAGGTTCCCGGCGTGGCCGGCCTCGTCGGACGCCTCGACGTGGATGAGGAAGAGGTCCATGCCGTCGGCGAGCGCCTGCAGCGCCGCGTCGCGCTTGCCCTCGTAGTTGGTGTCGTACCAGCCGGTGGCGCCCTCGACCTCGATCACCTCCATGCCCGTGAGCACGCCGAGGCCGCGGATGAGGTCGACGGCGGTGACGAGGCCGGCGCTGATCCCGTGCTGCTCCCGGAACGACGGC
Source organism: Acidimicrobiia bacterium (assembly GCA_035540775.1). GTDB lineage: Bacteria > Actinomycetota > Acidimicrobiia > IMCC26256 > JACPCJ01 > DATLFW01. Next base: position 2,606 of record DATLFW010000534.1, on the reverse strand, counting down.
AGCTGCGGCTGCGGGCCCTGGCCCCACACCCAGATCTGGTTGGCGCGCAGGCCGGCGCCCCCGACGATCTCGCGGGATGCGTCCATGAGCGCCTGCAGCTTCGGTGCCGACGGGCCGGTGGGGAGGACGACGGGCTTGTCGGAGAGGTCGTGCGGTGGCGTGCAGTCGGCCTTCGCCCACGACTCCGGCGCCACCACGATGTGGCGGTACTGGAAGCCGGTGTGGAACGACACGCCCTCGTCGTCGTCGCCGAGCTCGGCCTGGAGCGCCTCGATCACCCGGCCCGCCTCCTCGGTGGAGGGGTGGCCGCCGGCGAAGTCCTCCATGATCCCGTCGTCGGAGACCCGCACGAGGTTGCAGCGGTAGGCGACCTGGTCGGGGCGCAGGCGCAGCCCGAGCGCCGCCGCCTCGATGGGCGCTCGCCCCGTGTGGTGGCGCGCCGGGTCGTAGCCGAGGATGCTCATGTTCCCGACGTCGCTGCCCGGGGGCATCCCCGGCGGGATGACGGCCGCCCTGCCCACCTCGCCGCGGCGGGCGAGCGCGTCGAGGTTCGGCGTCACCGCCGCCTCCAGCGGGGTGCGGCCGCCGAGCTCCTCGATGGGCTCGTCGGCGCAGCCGTCGGGGACGCAGACCACGTGCTTCACGGGTGCGATCCTCGCAGGCGGGAAGGGCTTCCGTGCACGCGACGTTGGAGGTGTCGTGCTCGTCGAGATCTGGTCGGACGTCGTCTGCCCCTGGTGCTACATCGGGAAGCGCCGCTTCGAGGCAGCGCTCGCCGGGTTCGAGCACCGCGACGAGGTCGAGGTGGTGTGGCGGTCGTTCGAGCTCGACCCGTCGGCGCCGCGCGACGGCTCCTCGATCGACCTCGTCGCCCACCTGGCCCGCAAGTACGGCGTGGGCCACGAGCAGGCCGAGGGGATGCTCGCCCGGGTCACGGCCGTCGCCGCCGACGAGGGCCTCGAGTACCGCATGGACGTCGCCCGGCGGGGCTCGTCGTTCGACGCCCACCGCCTCCTGCACGCCGCGCGGGAGCAGGGCCGCCAGGACGAGATGAAGGAGCGGCTGCTGCGGGCGTACTTCACCGAGGGCGTGCAGATCGCCGACCGCGACGAGCTGCGCCGGCTGGCCGCCGAGGTCGGCGTCGACGCGTCGGCCCTCGACGACGAGGGTGCCTTCGCGGAGGCGGTGCGCGCCGACGTCGAGGAGGCCCGGGAGCTCGGCGTCACCGGCGTGCCGTTCTTCGCCATCGACCGCCGCTTCGGCGTCGCCGGCGCCCAGGACAGCGACAGCATGCTCATCACCCTCCGCCGGGCCTGGGAGAAGCGCTCGGTCGCCTGATCGCCGCCACACCCGCCGGGTCCTTCGCCGTGCAGTCGAGCGCGAGCTCGGGCGGGCCCCGGCGGCGACGCTGATGGCGCTGGTGCCCCCGGTCGGCTGGGCCGACCTGGCGACGCGGGCCGACCTGGAGGCGCAGGCGGTCGCCCTGCGCGGCGAGATGGCCTCGCTGCCGTCAGCCTCGGCTGACCTCCGGCAGCGGGGCGCGGGTCGTGCCCATCCCCCGCCTGGCCCGCATCGGCCGAGGTTTCTGTCGAATCCACCGGACCGGGTCTGGTCGATTCGACAGTAAGCAGGATCGGATGAACCCGATTCCTCTGGGCGGTCGGACGCGTCAGCGGCGTCGGCGGGCGAGGGTCTCCTCGACGTGGGACTCCACGGCGGTGAGGTCGTTGGGGAGGGTGCGGTAGCGCTCGGGACGGGCGAGGCGCTCGGCGAACCCCTCGGGCAGCTCCGGGCGGATCCCGATGGCGGCCTCGACGGCGTCGGGGAACTTCGCCGGGTGGGCCGTGGCGGCGCAGATCATCGGCACGGTCGGGTCGTCGTGGCACAGGGCGGCGGCGCCGAGGCCGACGGCCGTGTGCGGGTCGACCACGATGCCCCGCTGCTCGTAGGTGGCCTTGATGACCCGGGCGACGGCGTCGTCGTCGAGGCGGGCGGCGTCGAACACCTCGCCGGCGGGGTCGAGGATGCCGGCGAGGTCGACGGACCCCTCCTCGCGGAAGCGGGTGAGCATGTCGGCCACGGCGGCGCCGTCGCGGCCCGACAGCTCGAACAGCAGCCGCTCGAAGTTCGACGACACCTGGATGTCCATCGACGGGGACGTCGTCGGCACCACCTGGCGCATCTCCATCCGCCCGCTGTCGAAGGTGCGGGTGAGGATGTCGTTGGTGTTCGACCCGATCACCAGGGTGCGGATCGGCACGCCCATGCGGCGGGCCACCCAGGCGGCGAAGACGTTGCCGAAGTTGCCCGTGGGCACCGACACCGCCACCGGTCGCTCGGGCGCCCCGAGGGCGACGGCCGAGGTCACGTAGTAGACGACCTGCGGGAGGATCCGCGCCCAGTTGATGGAGTTCACCGCCGACAGCCGGTGCCGGTCGCGGAAGGGGATGTCGTTGAACATCGCCTTCACGAGGTCCTGGCAGTCGTCGAAGGTGCCCTCGAGGGCCACGTTGTGCACGTTCTCGGCGGCGACGGTCGTCATCTGCCGCCGCTGCACCTCCGACACCCGGCCGGCCGGGTGGAGGATGAAGATCTCGATCGTCTCC
>DATLFW010000533.1:0-10382 GCA_035540775.1 Acidimicrobiia bacterium | reverse complement strand
GCTCGTGGCGCTCCTCGTGGCGTTCAGCGCCGTCGGGTTCCGCCTCGTGCAGGTGCAGGGGCTCTCGGCCGAGCGGCTGAGCGAACTGGGCCGGGCCCAGCGCGTCCGCCACGTGGCGCTGGCGGCCCAGCGCGGCAACATCTTCGACCGCGACGGCAACGAGCTGGCCCTGTCGGTGCCACAACAGACGGTGTGGGCCGACCCCCGAGCCGTCGACGACCCCGTGGGCTACGCGAAGGCGCTGGCGCCGATCCTGGCGGCCGACGGCCTCGACACGGAGGGCGAAGCCACCCCCGACCCCGCCGTGGTCGCCGAACTCGAGGCGACGATCGCCGCGCGGCTGTCGAAACCCGACGCCGCCTTCGTGTACCTGAAGCGGAAGGTCGACGACGCGACGGCCGAACGGGTGAAGGCGCTCGGCCTGCGAGGCGTCGCCTTCGTCCCGGAGAGCAAACGGCACTACCCGTCGGAGGTGGCGCCGTCCGTCCTCGGCCTCGTCGGGGTCGACAACGAAGGTCTCGGTGGACTCGAACTGCGGTACGAACGGCTGCTCTCGGGCACGCCCGGGGAACTCGTCGTGGAGCGCGACCCCCAGGGCCGCGACATCCCGCAAGGGCACCGCCAGTACGAGCCGCCCCGGCCGGGAGCCGACCTCGTCCTCACCATCGACCAGGGACTCCAGTTCGAGGCCGAACGGGCCCTGGTCGACGCCGTCGACCAGTTCAGCGCCAAGAGCGGCCGCGCCATCGTCATGGACGTCCGCACCGGCGACATCCTCGCCATGGCGAACGTCACCGCGGGTCACGACGGGAAGCCGACCGGTCCCGACGACGCCACCATGCGCAACCGGGCCATCACCGACGTCTACGAGCCCGGGTCGACCAACAAGGTGATCACGGTGGCCGGCGCCATCGAGGAGGGATTGGTCGGACCCTCCACCACCTTCGTCGTCCCCGACAAGCTGCCCGTCGCCGACCACGTGTTCAGCGACCACGACCCGCACCCGACCGAGGCATGGACGGTGCGGCGCATCCTCGTCGAGTCGTCCAACGTCGGCTCGATCCTGATCGGCCGCTCGCTCGGGAAAGAACGCCTCGACGGCTACCTCCGCAAGTTCGGCTTCGGCGCCAAGACCGGCATCGAGTTCCCGGGGGAGACGGCGGGGTTGCTGCTCGATCCCGACGACTGGTCGCCGACCAGCCACGGCACCGTCCCGATCGGCAACGGCCTCGCCGTCACCGCCCTCCAGATGCTCAACGTCTTCGCCACCATCGCCAACGACGGGGTCTGGCGGGAGCCCAGGCTCATCCAGGCCACCGTCGACGCCGACGGCGACCGTCACGACGCCCCGCCCGCGACGACCCGCCGCGTGGTGTCGCCCGAGACGGCCCGCATCGTGAGCGAGATGCTCGAGGGCGTCGTGTCGGAGGGCACCGGCACCCAGGCCGCCATCGCCGGGTATCGCGTCGCCGGCAAGACGGGCACGGCCCGCAAGCCTCTCGAGGGGGCCCGCGGCTATTCGGGCAACTACGTGGCCTCGTTCGCCGGCTTCGCCCCGTCCGACGACCCTCGCCTCGCCGCCATCGTCGTCCTCGACGAGCCGGTGCCCATCTACGGCGGCGTGGTGGCGGCACCCGTGTTCGCCCGGGTGATGCAGCACGCCCTCCGCCTCGAGGGAATCGGGCCCGAATCGGGGACGCCTCCCCAGGGGCGGGTCGGCCACATCACGGGACCGGTCGAGTCGGTCGCGGCGCCCGCCGGGGGGACTGCCGGTGACGAGTTCGCACTCGGTAGCCTGACGGCGTCATCGCCCACCGGTTGAGGATGGTCTCCCGTGCGCCTGCACGACCTGGTCGGGGCCGTTCCGGCCGCCTCCCTCCGCGGTGACCCCGACGTCGAGATCACCGGGGTCACGCACACCACCGACAAGGTGGTGCCTGGCGTGCTGTTCTGCTGCGTGCCCGGATCCCGCGTCGACGGGCACGACCTGGCGCCCGAGGCGCTGAGCGCCGGCGCCGCCGCCCTGCTCGTCGAGCGGGTCCTTCCGGTCGACGCCCCCCAGCTCGTGGTCCCCGCCGTCCGGGTCGCCATGGGGCCGCTGGCTGCCGCTTTCCATGGGAACCCCTCCGCTGCCATGACGGTGTTCGGAGTCACCGGCACCAACGGCAAGACGACCACCACCTACGTGCTCGAGGCGATCGCCGGGGCGGCGGGTCTCGTCCCCGGCGTCATCGGAACCGTCGAGACGCGCATCGACGGCGTGCCGGTCCCGGGCACCCTGACCACCCCCGAGTCGACCGACCTCCAGGCGCTCTTCGCCGACATGCGCGACCGTGGGGTCGGGGCGGTGGCGATGGAGGTCTCCTCGCACGCCTTGGTGCAGGGTCGCGTCGACGGCACCCGCTTCGCGGCGGCCGGATTCCTCAACCTCTCGCACGACCACCTCGACTACCACGGCTCCCTCGACGCGTACTTCGAAGCCAAGGCCCTGCTGTTCGACCCCGCCCGGACGGGCGCAGCCGCCGTCAACCTCGACGACGAGCGCGGCGTCGAGCTCGCCGCCCGCTGCCGCCAGGCGGGGCTCGCCCTCACCACGTTCTCGGTCGACCCTGCCCGCGGCGCCGACGTGTGGGCGTCGCGCCTCCATCTGGCGGCCACCGGCACCCGCTTCGTCCTCCACGGTCCCGGGCACGAGGCGCCCGTGGCGTCGCACCTCGTCGGCCGCTTCAACGTCGCCAACAGCGTCGCGGCCGCGGCCGTCGCCCTGGCAGGCGGCCTGCCCTTCGACGCCGTGGCGGCCGGTCTGGCGGCTCCGATCCGCGTCCCCGGCCGCTTCGAGCCAGTGGGAGAGGGGCGCCCCTTCGCGGTGCTCGTCGACTACGCCCACACCCCGGATGCCCTCGACCAGGCCCTGGCGTCGGCCCGAGAGGTCACGTCGGGGCGGCTGCTCGTCGTGTTCGGTTGCGGCGGCGACCGCGACCGGGAGAAGCGGCCGGTGATGGGTCGGGTGGCGGCCGAGCGGGCGGACGCCGTCTACGTCACGTCCGACAACCCCCGCAGCGAAGACCCGGACGCCATCATCGCCGCCGTCGTCGACGGCATCCCACCGACCACCGACGCGGTCGTGGAGGCCGACCGCCGCGCCGCCATCCGTCTCGCGCTGGCCGACGCCCGGCCCGGCGACCTCGTGGTCGTGGCGGGCAAGGGACACGAGACGGGCCAGACGATCGGCGACACCGTGCTTCCGTTCGACGACCGGCTGGTGGTCGCCGAAGAGCTGGAGGCGCTCCGGTGCGCCTGACCCTGGCAGCCGTGGCCGAGGCGACCGGGGGCCGGGTCGTCGGGGGACCGCCCGAGACCGCCGTCGACGGCGCGTCAATGGACTCCCGGACGCTCGACCCGGGCAGCCTGTTCGTCGCCGTGCGCGCCGACCGCGACGGTCACGACTTCGTGGGCGACGCGTTCGAGCGGGGGGCCGCCGCCGCCCTCGTCGCTCGCGACGTCGAAGCCGCCGGCCCGCTGGTCGTCGTCGACGACACCGAGCGCGCCCTGACCGCACTCGGGAGCGCTGCCCGCGAGCGGCTCGGCGGCATCCCGGTCGTCGGGATCACCGGATCGGCGGGCAAGACGTCGACCAAGGACCTCTGCCGTGGCGCCCTCGCCGCCAGCCGTCCGGTCCACGCCAGCCCGGCGTCCTTCAACAACGAGATCGGCGTCCCGCTCACCCTGCTGGCCACGCCGCCCGATGCCGCCGCCGTCGTCGTCGAAATGGGCGCCCGCGGCGTCGGCCACATCGCGGCGCTCGCCGGCGTCGTCCGTCCCACGGTGGGCGTCGTCACGACGGTCGGCGCCGCCCACATCGAGCTGTTCGGCTCCGTCGACGAGGTCGCCAAGGCGAAGGGCGAGCTTCTCGAAGCCTTGCCCGACGACGGCGTTGGGGTCGTGGGCGACGGGCACCCGTGGGTGGACGCCCTCGTCGCCCGCAGTCGCGCCGACGTCTTCGTGGTGGGGTCGCACCCGGGTGCCGACGTGGTCGTCGACAACCTCCGAGTGGACTCCGAACTCCGGGCACGGTTCGATCTGCGATCCCCATGGGGATCGGCCGAGATCGCGCTGGCCGTCCGCGGCGCCCACCAAGCGGCGAATGCGGCGATGGCGGCGACCGTCGCTCTGGCGCTCGGCGACCCGCTCGATGCCGTCGTCGCCGGGTTGGCACAGGCCGAGGGGTCCCCGTGGAGGATGGAACTGGAACGGACACGGAGCGGGGTCATCGTCGTGAACGACGCCTACAACGCCAACCCGATGTCGACGGCCGCCGCCCTCGAGGCGCTGGCCGCCCTCGACGTCGCCGGCCGTCGCTGGGCGGTGCTCGGCGAGATGGCCGAGTTGGGTGACGACGCCGCCGCCGAGCACGAACGGGTCGGGCAGCGGGCCGCGGACCTCGGTGTCGACGTGGTGGTCACCGTGGGGGCGGCGGCGGCGCCGGCCGCCGAGGCCGCCGCGGCGGCCGGCGTGGAGACGCAGCAGGTGAGCGGGCCCGACGGAGCACTGACGCTGCTTGCCGCCGCCATCGAGCCGGGCGACGCCGTCCTCTTGAAGGGCAGCCGGGTGGCCGGCCTCGAACGAGTGGCCGAGGCGCTCCTGGCGCACCCCCACGTCGACCTGCCCCGGGTCACCGACACCGACGCGGTGGACGCCCCGTGATCGCCCTCCTCCTCGCCGCCTCGAGCGCCCTCGTGCTGTCGCTCGTCGGGACACCGCTGCTCATCCGCTCGCTGCGCGAACGGGGGATCGGCCAGCTCATCCGCGAGGACGGCCCCCAAGGGCACCAGACCAAGGCGGGGACGCCGACCATGGGCGGGATCGCCATCGTCACCAGCGCCGTCCTCGGCTACGTCATCGGTCACTGGCGGACCGACGGCTTCGACCCGGCCGGGGTGACGGTGGTGTTCGCCATCGTCGGTCTCGCCGGGGTCGGCTTCATCGACGACTACCTGAGCATCCGGCACCGCCGCAACCTGGGCCTGAAGAAGCGGCAGAAGACCGCGGGCCAGCTCGTGGTCGGGGTCGGGTTCGCCCTCCTCGCCCTCCAGTGGGTCGACGCATCCACGCACCTGTCGTTCACGCGTGAGCTCGAACTCGACCTCGGCGTCGGACTCTGGGCCGTGTGGGCGATCTTCCTCATCATGGGGTCGTCGAACGCCGTCAACCTCACCGACGGGCTGGACGGTCTCGCTTCCGGGTCGGCGGCCATGGTCTTCGGCGCCTTCGTGATCATCTCGTTCTGGCAGGTGCGGAACCAGAGCGTCTACGGGATCCCGCAGGACCAAGCGCTCGACCTCGCCATCGTGGCCGCCGCCATGATGGGTGCCTGCGCGGGCTTCCTCTGGTGGAACGCCGCCCCGGCCCAGATCTTCATGGGCGACACGGGCTCGCTCGCCATCGGTGCGGCCATCGCGGGCTTGGCGCTCCTCACCCGCACGCACCTCCTCCTGCCGATCCTCGCCGGCCTCTACGTCGTCGAGACGCTCTCGGTCATGATCCAGGTCGTCGCCTTCCGCGGATTCGGCCGCCGGTTGTTCCGGATGGCACCCGTGCACCACCACTTCGAGTTGGGCGGCTGGCCCGAGATCACGGTGATCGTGCGGTTCTGGCTGATCGCCGGGCTGCTCGTGGCCTTCGGCCTCGGGCTCTTCTACGCCGACTTCATCACGATTCCGGGAGCCCTCGACTGACGCCCGACGTCGCCCCCGTGGACGTGCTCGTCGTCGGCCTCGGCGTGACGGGGGACGCCCTGGTCCGCCACGCCGCCCGCCAGGGGTGGACGGTCACCGTCGTCGAGGACGCGCCGGCCGCGCCCGGATACCAGGACCGGCGGCGCGCCGCCGAGGCGCTCGGGGCCACCGTGGTCGAGGCGCCCGGGACGGACGCCTGGCCCGGCCTCGTCGCCGCCGCCCGCCTCGTCGTGCCGAGCCCCGGCGTCCCTGCGGCGCATCCGGTGTACGCGGCAGCGGTCGACGCCGGCGTCGACGTCGTCTCCGAGATCGAGCTGGCGTCCGAAGCGGCGACCGTGCCGATCGTCGCCGTGACCGGCACCAACGGCAAGACGACGGTCACGACGCTGGTCGCCGCCATGCTTGACGCCTCCGGCTTGCACGCCGTCGCCGCCGGCAACATCGGCCGCCCGCTGATCGAAGCCGTCCTCGAACCGGCCGACGTCGTGGTGGCGGAGGTGTCGTCGTTCCAGCTCGAGTACACGCGCCGGTTCCACCCGCGGGTGGCGGTCGTCACGAACGTCGCCGACGACCACCTCGACTGGCATCCGACGTTCGAGCACTACCGGGCGGCCAAGGCCCGGATCTTCGCCAACCAGGTGGGCGACGACGTCCTCGTCGTCGACGCCGACGACGAGGCAGCCGCGGGCCTCGGCCACGAGGCGCCGGCCCGGGTCCTTCGCTGCTCGGCGTCGGGACGCCCGGGCGCCGATGCCCGCGTCGCGAACGGCAACCTGATGGCCCCCAGGGGCACGGTTCTCCTCTCCGTGGAGGAGCTGGCGCGCCGCCACCGCCACGACGTGAGCAACGCCCTCGTGGCCTCCACGGCCGCCCTGGAGGTCGGGGCGACGGTCGAGGGCGTCACCTCGACGCTGCGGTCCTTCACGGGCCTCCGCCACCGCGTCGAGCTGGTGGGCGATGCTGATGGGGTGCGGTTCTACGACGATTCCAAGGCAACCAACCCGCACGCCGCCCTGAGCGCGATCTCCGGGTTCGACTCCGTCGTGCTGCTCGCCGGTGGGCGCAACAAGGGGCTCGACCTCGGCGTGCTGGCGTCGGCCGCCCCGCGACTGCGCGCCGTCGTCGCCTTCGGGGAGGCCGGTCGCGAGGTCGAGGCGGTCTTCGACGGCGTCGTCCCCGTGCGCCGGGTGGCGACGGTGGCCGAGGCCGCCGCCGCCGGGGCCGACCTGGCCGAGCCGGGCGACGCCGTGCTGCTCTCTCCTGGCTGCGCGTCGTTCGACGCCTACCCGGGATACGCCGCCCGGGGCGACGACTTCGCGGCCGCCGTGCGCCGGCTGCTCGACGCGAGGGAAGCCTCCACGTCGTGACCTCGCGCCGACCGCCGCCCGCCCGATCGCCCAGCCGCGCCCGCGCCGCGCCCGCGCGCCGCACGGGCGCCACGAGCACCGGGAACGGAACGGCCGGGAAGGGCCGCAAGACGGGGTCGCCGCGTCGATCGGCCGCCCGGCGGCCGTCCGTCCGCCTCACCGGCGTCGCCGCCGTCCTCGTCGCCACGATCGTCGTGCTCAACGTGGTCGGCCTCGTGATGATCATGTCGGCGTCGTCGGTGACGGCGCTCGAGAACTACGGCTCGTCGTGGGCGTTCTTCACCCGGCAGCTGCTGTTCACCGCCATCGGCGTCGTCGCCTTCCTGGTGGCCTCGCGCTTCGACTACCGACGCCTCGCCCGCCTCGCCGGGCCCCTGCTCGTCGTGACGGTCGGCCTGCTCCTGCTCGTCTTCGTCCCGGGGCTCGGCGTCCACGTCAGCGGGTCGTCACGGTGGATCTCTCTCGGACCCTTCAACCTGCAACCGTCGGAGTTGGCCAAGCTGGCCGTGCTCGTGTTCGGCGCCGACGTCCTTGCTCGCCGAGCCGACCTCGTCGACGACTGGCGGCTGGCGCTGCGGCCGGTGCTGCTCGTCTTCGGCGGCCTCGCCCTCATCGTCATGAAGCAGCCCGACATGGGAACGACGATCGTTCTCGCCATCATCGTGGCCACGCTGCTCTTTGCGGGCGGCGTCCCGGTGCGCCACCTCCTGCCGATCGGGGGCGCGGGGCTGGCGGCGGCGGTCATCCTCGCCTTCTCCGCCCCCTACCGCCGGGCGAGGGTCTTGTCGTTCCTCGACCCGTTCTCCGACCCGGGCAACACCGGATACCAGGCGGTGCAGTCGCTCATCGCCTTCGGGAGCGGTGGTCTCTTCGGCGTCGGCCTCGGCGCCGGGCGGGCCAAGTGGCTGTTCCTCCCGAACGCCCACACCGACTTCATCTTTTCGATCATCGGCGAGGAGTTGGGTCTCGTCGGCGCCCTCTTCGTCGTCGCCCTCTTCGTCGCCTTCGCCGTGCTGGGCCTTCGAACCGCCGCCCGCGCCCGCGACCGGTTCGGCTTCCTGCTCGCCACCGCCATCACGGTGTGGATCGTCGGCCAGGCGGTCATCAACATGGGGGCCGCCATCGGGCTCCTGCCCGTGACCGGCGTGCCCATGCCGTTCGTCTCCTTCGGAGGGTCCGCGCTCGTGACCGTCATGGCCGCCTCGGGCGTCCTCGTCAACATCGCGAAGCAGTCGGTCGAGCTCGAGCGACGCGAGCCGGTTGCCGCCCGCGCCACCTGACGTGCCCGTCGACGTCCTCGTCACCGGAGGGGGAACCGGCGGTCACGTCTATCCCGCCCTCGCCCTCGCCGAGGAGTTGACCCGGCGTGGGCGGACGGTGCGATTCGTCGGCTCGCAGCGGGGGCTGGAGGCGACGGCCGTCCCCGCCGCCGGGTTCGAGATCGACCTCCTCCCGGGCCGCGGCCTCCAGCGTCGCCTCACGCTGGCCAACGTCGGCGTGCTCGTCGGCGCCCTCGTCGCCTTCGCCCGGGCCTTCCGGATCGTCGGCCGGGAGCGCCCCTCGGTCGTCGTGGGGGTCGGCGGTTACGCGTCGCTGCCGTGCGTCGTCGCCGCCCGCCTCCGCCGCCGTCCGGTCGTCGTGCACGAGCAGAACGCCGCCCCGGGGCTCGCCAATCGGGTCGCCGTCCGCCTCGGCGCCCGCGCCGCCGTGTCGCTCCCCGGTACCCCGCTCGCCGGGGCGGTCCTGATCGGCAACCCGGTCCGCCGGGTGATCGCCGAGGTCGTGCGCCGTCCCGACCCCGACCGGCCGACGGTCCTCGCCTTCGGCGGGAGTCTCGGCGCCCGGCGCATCAACGAGGCCGTCGTGGGGTTGGCCGACGCCTGGCGCGACCGCGACGATCTGGCGGTCCGACACGTGAGCGGCCGCCGCGACCACTCCGACGTGGAGGCGTCGCTCGCCGCCGCCCGCCGACCCGGCGACCGGCTTCGATACGAGCTGGTGGCGTACGAGGAGCACATGGAGCACGCCTACGCCACCGCCACGGTCGCGGTGTGTCGCGCCGGCGCCGTCACGGTGGCCGAGCTCGCTGCCGTCGGCCTTCCGGCCGTCCTCGTGCCGCTGCCCGGCGCACCGGGCGACCACCAGACGCGGAACGCGGCGGTGATGGCCGACGGTGGTGCGGCGGTGATGGTCCCCGACACCGAATGCACCCCCGAACGGCTGGCGACCGAACTGTCCGCCCTGCTCGCCGACGCCGCCCGCCTCGACCGCATGAGCGCGGCGGCGCGGTCGCTGGCCCGTCCCGATGCCGCCGCCCGGCTGGCGGACCTGGTCGAGGACGCCGCCGCATGAGTCACAACTCCGCCGTCTCGTTGACGCTCGACGCCCCGCGGGCCTTGCACGTCGTGGGGATTGGTGGCGCCGGCATGAGTGGGATCGCGACCGTCCTCCACCGCATGGGACACCGCGTCAGCGGGTCCGACCTGAAGGAGTCGCCCGTCGTCGAGCGCCTCCGGGCGCAGGGCATCGACGTCGCCATCGGCCATGCCGCCGAACACCTCCCTTCCGCCCTCGACGCCGTGGTGGTGTCCACCGCCATCCGGCCCACCAATCCGGAAGTGGTGGCTGCGGGGGACCGGGGCGTCCCCGTCCTCCGGCGCGCCGAGGCGCTCCGCCTGATCACCGACACCCGCCGCACGCTGGCCGTCTCGGGCACGCACGGGAAGACGACGACGTCGTCGCTGGTGACGCTGGTCCTGCGCGAGGCGGGGTGGCATCCCTCGTTCCTGGTCGGTGGCGAACTGAACGAGGTGGGGGGAAACGCGTTCTACGACGAGGGGGAGTGGCTCGTCGTCGAGGCCGACGAGAGCGACGGGACCTTCGTCGAGCTGTCGGCCGAGGCCGTCGTCGTCACCAACGTCGAACCCGACCACCTCGACCACTACGGCGGATTCGAACCGCTCGTCGAGGCGTTCGACCAGTTCGTGCGCGAAGCGGATCTCGCCGTCGTGTGCGCCGACGACGCCGAGGCCCTCGCCATCGCCCGCCGGTACGACGCCGTGACGTACGGGTTCTCGCCGGACGCTGACTACGTGATCGGCCACTACGAGGCCGCCGGCTCGGGGAGCCGGTTCGTGCTCTCGCGAGGCAGTGAGACCGTCGGACGCGTCGAGTTGAGCGTCCCCGGTCGGCACAACGCGTCGAACGCGACGGCGGCCGCGGCCGTCGCCCTCGAACTCGGCGCCGAGTTCGAACCGGTGGCCTCCGCTCTTCGCCGCTT
>DATLFW010000532.1:0-3015 GCA_035540775.1 Acidimicrobiia bacterium | reverse complement strand
GGCTCGCCCTCCGCCGATCTTTCTGCTGCCGGCAGGATGGGCGCCCTTCGGGCGCAATCGCGGCCAACAGGAGGAATGGATAGATGCCTCGGAAAGGCCCGCCGCCGAGGCGCGAGCTCATGCCCGACCCCATCTACCGGTCGGTGCTCGTCACCCAGTTCGTGAACAAGGTGCTCGTGCGGGGCAAGCGTTCCACCGCCGAGCGCATCGTCTACGGCGCGCTGGACATCATCAAGGACAAGACCGGCGCCGAGCCGGTGGCCACCCTCAAGCGGGCCATGGACAACGTGAAGCCGCAGCTCGAGGTCAAGAGCCGGCGTGTCGGTGGCGCCACCTACCAGGTGCCCATCGAGGTCCGGCCCCGCCGGGCCAACACCCTCGCCATTCGCTGGCTGGTCGGCTACGCCCGCCAGCGCCGGGAGAAGACCATGGCCGAGCGCCTGGCCAACGAGCTCCTCGACGCCTCGAACACCACCGGGTCGTCGGTGAAGCGGCGGGACGACGTCCACAAGATGGCGGAGTCGAACAAGGCGTTCGCCCACTACCGCTGGTAAGCCCCCCGTCTGAGTTGTCCACCGGCCGGGCGCGCTGCGCCCGGCCGGTGTCATGGAGAGAGATCAGAAGTCATGGCTGAAGCACCCGTCATCCGAGAGTTCCCGCTGGCCCGCACCCGCAACATCGGGATCATGGCCCACATCGACGCAGGCAAGACCACCACCACCGAGCGCATCCTCTATTACACCGGCAAGACGTACAAGATCGGTGAGGTCCACGAGGGCGCCGCGGTCATGGACTGGATGGTCCAGGAGCAGGAGCGGGGCATCACCATCACGTCCGCGGCCACCACCTGCCGGTGGAAGGACAACTGGATCAACATCATCGACACGCCGGGCCACGTCGACTTCACCGTCGAGGTCGAGCGTTCGCTGCGGGTGCTCGACGGCGCCGTCGCCGTGTTCGACGCGGTGGCCGGCGTGGAGCCGCAGACGGAGACCGTGTGGCGCCAGGCCGACAAGTACAAGGTCCCGCGCATCTGCTTCGTCAACAAGATGGACCGGATCGGCGCCGACTTCTTCAAGGCCGTCAAGGAGATCTGCGACCGGCTCGACGCCAGCGTCGGCGTCGTCCAGATCCCCATCGGCGCCGAGGGCCACTTCCGGGGCATGATCGACCTGATCGGCATGAAGGCGCTCGTCTGGGAGGAGGGCATGGGCGAGAAGTGGCAGGTCGAGGAGATCCCCGCCGACCTCGCCGACCAGGCCGAGGAGTACCGCCAGAAGCTGGTCGACGTCCTGTCGAACTCCGACGACGTGATCATGGAGAAGTACGTCGGCGACGAGGAGATCACCGCCGACGACCTCCGCAAGGCGCTGCGCAAGGGCACCATCGCCAACGAGATAGTCCCCGTGCTGTGCGGCTCGGCGTTCAAGAACAAGGGCGTCCAGCCCCTCCTCGACGCCGTCGTCGACTTCCTGCCCAGCCCCGTGGACCTTCCTCCGGTCACGGGCATGGACCTCAAGGGCATCGAGGAGCTGGAGCGCCCTGCGGACGACCGGGCGCCGTTCTCGGCCCTGGCCTTCAAGATCATGAGCGACCCCCACGTGGGCAAGCTCACCTACTTCCGCGTGTACTCCGGCAGCATCAAGAAGGGCGATGCCGTCCTCAACTCCACCAAGGACCGCAAGGAGCGCATCGGGCGCCTCTTGCAGATGCACGCCAACCACCGCGAGGACAAGACCGTCATCTTCGCCGGCGACATCGTGGCCACCGTCGGCCTCAAGCAGACCACGACCGGCGACACGCTTTGCGACCCGAACTCGCCCATCGTCCTAGAAACCCTGGAGTTCCCCGAGCCGGTCATCCACGTCGCCATCGAGCCCAAGACCAAGGTCGACCAGGACAAGCTCACCGACGCCCTCCAGCGGCTGTCGGAGGAGGACCCGACCTTCCAGAAGCACACCGACGTCGACACCGGCCAGACGATCATCGCCGGCATGGGCGAGCTCCACCTCGAAGTGCTGGTCGACCGCATGCTGCGGGAGTTCCGGGTCGACGCCCACGTGGGCAAGCCCCAGGTGGCCTACCGGGAGACCATCCGCTCCTCGGTCGCGAAGGTCGAGGAGCGCTACGTGCGCCAGACCGGCGGCCGCGGCCAGTACGGCCACGTGGTCATCAACGTCGAGCCCACCGGCCCCGGCGGGGGCTACGAGTTCGTCGACAAGATCGTGGGCGGGATCATCCCCAAGGAGTACATCCCGTCCATCGACGCCGGCATCCAGGAGTCGCTCCAGAGCGGCGTGCTGGCCGGCTACCCCATGGTCGACGTGCGGGCCACCCTCGTCTACGGCTCGTACCACGACGTGGACTCCTCGGAGATGGCGTTCAAGATCGCCGGCTCGCTGGCCATCAAGAAGGCCACGCGGCTGGCCCACCCCGTGCTGCTCGAGCCGATCATGGCCGTGGAGGTCGTCACGCCCGAGGACTACATGGGCGACGTCATCGGCGACCTCTCCAGCCGGCGGGGCCGGATCGAGGGCATGGAGCAGCGGGGGTCGAGCCAGGTCATCCGGGCGCAAGTCCCTCTCGGCGACATGTTCGGATACGCTACGGACCTGCGGTCGCGTACGCAGGGGCGAGCCACGTACACGATGCAGTTCCACTCCTACCAGGAAGTACCCGAGTCGATCGCTCGCGAGATCGTCGCCCGGGTACGAGGCGAATAAGACAGCAAGGGACAGACAACCGACACGGCGCCGGATGGGGCAGGGGCCCCATCCTTGGCGAGGAGGCGGGTTTAGGGACCCGCCGGGGAGAAGACATGGCGAAGCAGAAGTTCGACCGGAGCAAGCCGCACCTCAACGTGGGCACGATGGGCCACATCGACCACGGCAAGACAACGCTGACCGCGGCCATCACCAAGGTCCTCCACGACCAGAACCCCAACGTCTCCTTCACCGCCTTCGACCAGATCGACAAGGCGCCCGAGGAGAAGGCCCGGGGCATCACCATCTCCAT
>DATLFW010000531.1:0-2445 GCA_035540775.1 Acidimicrobiia bacterium | reverse complement strand
AAGCAGGACCCCTCGTGGCGAATGGAGCGCCGGGCGGGTCCGAACCGACAAGGGGAACCAGATGAAGAAGCTCTCCGCTGCGCTCGCCGCGGCGTTCATGTTGCTCGGCCTGCTCGGCGTCGCCCAGGCGACCGCCGATCCGGGCCCGAACGGCAACAACGACAAGGGGCTCTGCACCGCCTACTTCAACGGCCAGAAGAAGGGCCACGACAAGAACGGCAGCCCGGCCCCCTTCGCCGCGCTCGAGGAGGCAGCGGGTGCCGAGGACGGCGACTCGCGCGACGAGGTCGCCACCGCCGTGTACGAGTGGTGCATGACGATGGCCGGCAAGGGCGGCGACGGGGTCGACATCGGCGGCAACCCGAACGAGAACGGTCGGTGGACCTGCACGGAGTCCGACGGCGAGTACTCCTGCACCGACAACCCCGACAAGGGCAACGGCAAGCCCGCCTGAGCCTCTGCCAGACCAGGTCCGGTGACGGGGACCCGCGGCGGCGGGTCCCGCTCCCGCGCCTACGGGAAGGACACCGACTCGTCCCCGTCGGGGGCGTCGTCGCGGCGGGCGTAGTCGGAGCCGATGACCCGGAGCTCGCCGTACTCCGAGGCCAGCGAGAACCGGAGGCGCTCCGGCGCGCCGAGCATGACGTCGGGGAACAGCAGGCGGAGCTCGTCGCCGTCGACCACCACGGTGACGTTGGACGCCTCGCCCGGCCGGGAGCGGTCGCCCGTCCACCACACCGGCCCCCAGCCGTCCGGCCCGAGGTTGACCCAGAGCTCGTGGTCGATCGCGCCGTCGCCGTCGGTGTCGAAGAAGGTGGCGACGTTCATCGTCTCCGCACCGGGCTGGGTGGCCGGCACCGGTCCGCCCAGCCGGACGGTGAGCCGGTAGGCGTCGCCCCGGCGCTCGAGCGATGCGCCGGCGAGATCGCTCCACGCCGGCGCATCCGCGTCGAGGCCGCCGACGGCATCGCCGACCGGGTCGTCGAAGGAGACCACGTGGTGCTCCGGATCCGGCGGGTCGGACGGCACCGAGCTCGTCGTCTCCGCTGACTCCTCGCCGGACGGGGCGCTCGTGGGGCTGGTGGTCGCCGGGCCGCCCTCCACCGCGACCGGCGCGGTGCCGGTGGGCCCGTCGGGCTCGGGAGCGAACTGCGGCGTGCCGAGCGCGTCGAGGCCCCGCTCGGGCTCGTCACCCGAGGAGCACGCGGCGAGGGCGGCCGTGGCGGCGAGCACGCCGACGAGGCGACGGACGGCTCGCGGGCGACCGTTGGCAACGCGCGTTACCTTCGCCGCATGGACTTCCGGCTTCCTGATCATCTCGTGGAGCTCCTCGCCGAGCTGGATGCGTTCATCGAGGACGTCATCGCACCCATCCAGGCTCGTGACGACAACGAGCGGTTCTTCGACCACCGGCGCGAGGATTCCCGCACGGACTGGGATCGCGACGGCCTGCCGAACGAGGAGTGGGAGGCCCTGCTGGGCGAGATGCGCCGCGCCGCGGACGAGGCCGGCTTCCTCCGGTACCACCTGCCGGAGCGCTTCGGCGGCCGGGGCGGCTCGAACTTCGACATGGCGGTGATCCGCGAGCACCTGGCCGCGAAGGGGCTGGGCCTGTTCAACGACCTGCAGAACGAGTCGTCGATCGTCGGCAACTTCCCCACGGTGCTGATGATGGAGAAGTACGGCTCCGAGGCCCAGCAGCAGGAGTGGATCCCGAAGATGCTCGAGGGCCGGGCCGGCATCGCCTTCGGCCTCACCGAGCCGAACCACGGCTCCGACGCCACGTGGATGGAGACCCGGGCCGTGCGCGACGGCGACGAGTGGGTGATCAACGGCGAGAAGATGTGGAACAACGGCGTCCACAAGGCCACCCACGACTTCGTGTTCGCCCGCACCAGCGGCCAGGACGGCGAGGCCGCCGGCATCTCCTGCTTCATCGTCCCCCTCGACACCGACGGGGTGAAGATCGAGGAGTACTACTGGACCTTCAACATGCCCACCGACCACGCCCGGGTGTCGTTCACCAACGTGCGGGTGCGGGCCGAGGACGTGCTGGGACCCATCGACAACGGCCTGCAGGTCGCCCAGCTGTTCGTGCACGAGAACCGGATCCGCCAGGCGGCCTCGT
This sequence comes from Acidimicrobiia bacterium, assembly GCA_035540775.1. Classification (GTDB taxonomy): domain Bacteria; phylum Actinomycetota; class Acidimicrobiia; order IMCC26256; family JACPCJ01; genus DATLFW01. The sequence goes on along the minus strand of DATLFW010000531.1, from coordinate 317 downwards.
CGCTCGGGGCGGCGCAGTACTGCATCGACACGGCGGCCGAGTACGCGAAGAACCGGCGGGTGTTCGGCAAGTCGCTGGCGGCGAACCAGGCCATCCAGTTCCCGCTCGCCGAGCTGCACACGGAGGCGGCGATGCTGCGGGCGCTGATCCGCCAGACGGCGTGGGAGATGGACCGCGTCGACCACGGCATGGAGATCTCCGAGAAGGTCGCCATGTGCAACTACCGCGGCAACCGGCTGGTCTGCGAGGCCGCCGACCGGGCCATGCAGACCTGCGGCGGCATGGGGTACTCGAGGCACATGGCCTTCGAGCACATC
>DATLFW010000530.1:0-3622 GCA_035540775.1 Acidimicrobiia bacterium | reverse complement strand
GCCGGTACGACGCGGGGGAGTGGATCTACACCGACTTCGTGTACGACGACTACGGAGCCGACACCACGCCGGGCGGCCAGCCGAACGTCGTGAGCCTGGCGCCGACGAGCGGTGACTTCCGCTATCCCGACGGCGCCGAGTACGCCGACAATGCGGCCGACATCGTCGAGGTGCGGGTGCGCGCCGACGGCGACGACCTCGTCGTCCGGGTGCTGCTGCAGACGATCACCGACCCGTCGGTGGTGGCGCTGTGGGTCGAAGTCGACGGCGTGGAGTCGGTGGTCACCGCCGACACCGCCGACACCGCCGCGGTCGACGCCGACGCCAATACCGTCGAGTTCTCCCTTCCGGGGGCGGCGTCCAGCGGCTCGGTCGCCCTCAACCTCGGAGCCGGCCTGCACGACGGGCAGGGGGGTCTGCGAGCCGGCGTCCCCGGCACGGCCCAGCCCTCGCCGGGGGAGTTCACCACCGGCGGTCCCACCGACGCTCGCCTCTTCGACCTGGCCTTCAACACCCGCGACATCGAAGGCCGGGGCGGCGCGTGGAACGAGGACGTCCAGTCCGACGCACTCGCTGCCGGCGACCTGGCACCCTTCGTGCAGACCGTCGACGTCGACGCCCTGGACAGCGGTACGACGACCGAGCCCGAGATCGAACCCGGGTACTCGGTCTTGCTCTTCGAGTCGCGCCAATCCCTCGGCGAGGGTGTGGCTGGCTCGTTCCCGCAGTACCGCGGCCGCTGGCAGCCGTACGCCGTCTGGGTGCCGCAGGCGTACACCCCCGGCACCGCCGCCCCGCTCTTCCTCAGCCTCCACAGCCTCTCGGTCCACCACAACCAGTACCGGGGCGGCGCGTCGCCGTCGGCCTCGTACGCGACGTACTACGAGCAGTTCGAGGCGGGGACGGGGGCGATCGTGGTGACCCCGCTCGGACGGGGGCCTGACGGCTGGTACCACGACGAAGCCCTGGTCGACACCCTCGAGGTCTGGGCCGACGCCCTGGCCCGGTTCACGATCGACCCGGAGCGAATCCTGGTCGGGGGCTACTCCATGGGGGGTTACGGCACCTACCGCCTCGCCACGCTCATGCCGGACGCTTTCGCTTCGGCGGTGAGCATCGTCGGGCCGCCCACCGAGGGCATCTGGGCGTACCCGCTCCCGCCGACCGGCGGTGAGGATTCGCCCGGCAACACCCGCCCGCAGCTCGAGAACACGCGGCACGTCCCGTTCTGGATCACCCAGGGTGTCGCCGACGAGCTCGTGCCGGTCGCCGGGGTGGTGCACCAGGCCGAGCGATTCCGCGAACTCGGCCACGAGTACCGGCTGGCCGTCCACCCCGCGGCCGACCATCTGAGCTTCGTCTTCCAGGACGAGTGGAGCCGGGAGGTGGCGTGGTTCGCCGGACACCCCGAGCGGACGACCGACCCCCACCGGGTGACGTTCAAGGTCCGCCCGGCGAGCTGGGCGGACAATGGCGATCCGGACATCCTCGGGCACGTCGCCGCGCTCACTGCGGAAGTGGGGGCACGGCTCGACGGCGCCTACTGGGTCGACGACGTGGAGGTGGTGGCGGGCGGCGACGTCACCGGTTTCGTCGACCTTTCCTCCGGCGGCGTTGCGACCCGTCAGACGGGAGTGACCGGCGTGACGACCGTCGGGACGGACGGACCGTCGCCGCATCTCCTGACCGGCCAGGACCAGGTGTTCGCGCCGGCCGCCACCGACGACACTCTGTCGGGTTCGCTCTCCGGCGTCACCGCCGTCACCGTCGACGTGGGCCGGGCCGGGCTGTCGGACGCCCCGGACGTCTCGGTCACGTCGGACACACCAGCCGTGATCACCCTCGTGCGCGACGGCGCCGTCGTCGGCGAGGTGCACGTCGGCTGACCCCGAACGCGCCTTGGGGGAGTTGTGTCCGCATCGCGATCACAACTCCCCCAAGACGCTGGTGCAGTGGCCGGGACCGGCGTCGATCCGGTGACCTCGCGCTTTTCAGGCCGTCTCGTGCGTGTCTGACGTGGGCCGTCTGACCCGGTCGTTTGCGCGAAACCGCTGGTCGGCGCCCATAAACGGCCTGTCCGCGGTTGTCCGTCGCGGACCGCTTGTCACCCGCGTCTGTCGGCCGTGAGTGGCACGTTTGTGGCACGTCCGTGGATTTGACTCGTCCATCAGGCGGAGCGCCGAATGGGCGGTGTCGACGCCCTCATCCGTCCGCCATCCCACCGTGCGGCACGATTCCGCACGTGCTGGGTCACTCGTCATTGGCGTCCCTCAAGCTGGTGCCGACGACACATTCGAAGTCGTCCACGAGTGCCCCGCCGTCGATGCCGGTTCCGATGTGCCGCGTCAGAGTGTCGATGTCGCAACGGCGAGTCCACTCATCTGCACTGATTTCGACAGTGGCCACGGGCGCGAGCGCTGTGTTTGAGACGTCGGCGATGTTCGTGATGCCCAGGTCGGTGAGGGTGTATTGACCGGTTCCGTGGTCTTGGACGACCCAGCTCGGGAAGGCGAGAGTAAGCGCCTGCCGGCCCGCCGCGAGGTTGGCGATCTGGCTTGTTGTCTCCACCCTTTCGCCAGCGGGGCCAACGAGGCTTGCTTCGATGTAGTAGTCGCCCGCGGTCGGAATCCAACCGGTGAGCGTAAACTCGAGTAGGTCGAAGGCTCCGTCGCCGTCTTCATCGACACCCTGGGGGACAGGGTCGCCGAGGCCAAGGCGTGCGATGGGCAGGCTGTCGAGATCTGCGGGTCCCGTTGACCCGAGGCTGGTTCGGCGATCTGCGACGGCGTCCATTTCGGAGCCGTGCGTGAGTACCGCGTTCCGGACTTCGTACGGACCGTCGTACCCGGCTTTGCGGAGTTCAGCGAGGTCGACGGAAGCGACCAAGGCTCCTGCACCCGGAGCGAGCGTCGCGCTTGCGGGTGCGCTAGCGACGATCGTTCCGTCGGAGGCGGCGAGATCTACAGAGAGGTGAAATTCGCCGGCCTCAGCAACATCCACGCCCATGGTCACGTCCAACCGATCGGCTGTCCCGTCGCCATCCCCGTCAACGAGCGCGTCGGCCGAGACGGTGCCGATCGTGCCCGCTCCGTCGGGAAGACTGATTGACTCGCGAAGCGTTCGCCGATGAGGTCCGTCGACGTCGACGTCGACCTGAATCAACGTCCCAAGCGGGAGACTGACTGTGCCGGAGAAATGCTGGCCGTCCGGCGAGGGACCCTGCGACGTGAGTTGAACCGGCCCTGGTGCCCCGCTCCCATCGAACCGTGCCGTGACGGCGTAAAGGTGAGCGTCGTCGGCGGAGACTCCCTGGAGCAAGACATCGACTTGCGCTTGTCCAATACCTGCGGTGCGACCCCCTGAGGGTCCACGACACTTCCAAAGGTGAGCGCCAGGCTGCATGATCCGAAAGGAGCGTGCAGCCCATGGGACGACGATCGAAGTTCACGCCCCGCCAGAAGGCGGATGCCGTGCTCGCCGTCTGACCAAGCGCAAGACGGTGAGCGAGGTGTGCCGCGAGCTGGGGGTGACCGAGCAGACCTTCGCTCGCTGGCGAGAGGTCGCGATCGCGGGGATGGAGGACAACCTCGCCGACAAGGCGGAGCAGAACTCGAGAGAACGC
>DATLFW010000529.1:0-4484 GCA_035540775.1 Acidimicrobiia bacterium | reverse complement strand
CCGCGCCGTCGGCTCGATCGGGAAGGCGACGTGGACGACGCCGCCCTCGAAGCTGTGCTCCAGTTCGAAGCCCATGCTGGCGAAGAGGTCGATCATGCGGCGATTGGTCGCCAGCGTGTCGGCGACGAAGCGCCGGATCCCTCGCTTGCGAGCGGCCGTGGCGAGGTGCTCGAGCAGGATCGTCCCGATCCCGCGCCCCTGGTGCTCGTCGGCCACCACGAAGGCGACGTCGGCTTCATCGGACGCCGGGAGGCGGTCGTAGCGGACGACGGCGACCAGCTCGTCGCCGAGTTCGGCGACCAGCGCCAGGCGCTCCGAGTAGTCGACGTGGGTGAACCGATCGGCCACGTCGGAGGGAAGCGTCGGCTTCGCCGTGAAGAAGCGGTAGTAGACGGTCTCGGGCGACAAGCGTTCGTGGAACTGCACGAGGGCGTCGGTGTCGCTCGGCCGGATGGGGCGCACGTGGACGGTCCCGCCGTCGGCCAGCACCACGTCGGCCTCCAGGTCGGCGGGGTATCCCTGGCCGCCCATGGCCAGGCGCTCGGTCGTGTCAAGCGTCATCGACGCTCCTTTCGCCCCGGGGAACCCATCTTGGGCCAGTACCCCGTCACCCGGTACCGCCATACGTCCTGAGCCAAGCCACTCGTTTGGCGTGCCCCCTTCGGTGGTACGGTCGGCCCGATGTCCGGCCCGACCGTGCGAGTGGTGTTCTTGGGGGGCCTCGGCGAGATCGGCCGGAACTGTGCCGTCGTCGAGGTCGGCGATCGCATGGTCGTGCTCGACGTCGGCCTGATGTTCCCCGAGCCCGACATGCCGGGCGTCGACCTCGTCCTCCCCGAGCTGTCGTATCTCGTCGAGCGGGCCGACGGGCTCGACGGGATCATCCTCACCCACGGCCACGAAGACCACACCGGCGGCCTCGCCTATCTCCTCCAGGAACTCGGCGACCGCCAGGTCCCCGTCTACGGATCCGAGCTCACCCTCGCCCTCGCCCGAGGCCGCCTGGAGGAAGCCGGGGTGGCGGATCGCATGATCCCCGTCCCTGTCGCTGACGGCGAGCGCCGGCCCGTCGGCCCCATCGAGTGCCAATTCATCCCGGTCACCCACTCGGTGCCCCACGGCCACGCCGTCGCCTTTTTCACGCCGGCCGGGACGATCCTCCACTCCGGCGACATCAAGCTCGACCCCACCCCGGTCGACGGCCGGCTGACCGACCTCGATCTCCTCGCGCGCCTCGGCGACGAGGGTGTCGACCTCTTCCTGTGCGACTCGACGAACGCCGAGGAGCCGGGCTGGACGGCCTCGGAGACGACCGTCGGCGCGACCATGCGCAAGCTCTTCGCCGAGCACGGCGACCGCCGCGTCATCGCCGCGTGCTTCGCATCCCACCTCCACCGGGTGCAGCAGATCGCGGAGGCCGCCATCGAGCACGGGCGGACCGTGGCCTTCCTCGGCCGGTCGATGGGACGTAACGTCGACATGGCGCACGCCCTCGGCCTGCTCGACCTCCCCGAGGACCGGGTCGTCGACATCAGCGAGATCGACCGGTTCGACCCGTCCGAAATCTGCGTGATCTGCACGGGGTCGCAGGGCGAGCCGCTGTCGGCGTTGGCCCTCATGGCGGCGCGGGAGCACAAGTGGGTGAAGGTCACCCCGGAGGACACGGTGATCCTCTCCGCCCATGCCATCCCGGGCAACGAGGCCAACGTCAACCGGGTGATCAACGCGTTCTACCGGGCGGGGGCCGAGGTCGTGCATCGCGATTCCGACGCCGTGCACGTGTCGGGCCACGCGTGCCGTGACGAGCTGATGCGGCTCCACGAACTGGTGCGGCCGAGGGCGGTGGTACCGGTGCACGGCGAGTGGCGGCACATGGTGAGCCACGCCCGCCTCGCCGTCGACGCCGGGGTGCCCGAGGTCGAGGTCTGCGCCGACGGCGACGCCGTGGTGCTCGGGCGTGACGGGATCGAGGTCGAGCGTGAGGTGGCCCCTGCTGGCTACCTGTTCGTCGACGGGATCGTCGGCGACGTGGGCCACGGCGTGCTGCGTGATCGTCGCGTGCTCGCCGAGGAGGGCGTGGTGGTGGTGTTCGTCACCGTCGACGCCCACAGCGGCGAGATCGTGGCCGGACCCGAGATCGTCACTCGGGGCTGGGTCTACGCGCCGGAGGCTGACGAGTTGCTGGGCGACGCCGTGGAGGCGGTGCGGGCCTCGATCGCGAGCGCCGCCGCCGAGGGGGCCACCGACTTCGAGACGCTCCGCCGGCACGCTCGCCAGGCGCTGCGCGACGTCATCCGGGAGCGCACCCGCCGCCGCCCCGTCGTCATCCCCGTCGTCATCGAGGTCTGACCAACCGCTCGTTCTTGGCCCTTTGTGCAGGGATATGCGCGGTTGTCGCGGCCAAGTTCGTGGCGTCGCACCGAAGGATTCCCGCGCTGCGCGTCCGGACGGCCACGAATGCGTTCGTGACTGGTGTTGCCAGTGTTACGGTAGAGGCATGAGTAGCCGATCTCGCCGCGCGCCCGCCCGCCGCTCCTCCTCGGCCTCCCGGTCCCGGAGCGCCCCGGCTCGCCGCCGGCCCCCGGCGAGGCGCACGCCCAAGCGCAGTGCGGTGCGGAGTGAAGTCACCCGCCACTTGGCCGAGCGCGCCGACGAGTTGACCGGCCTCGCCCTCGTCGTCCTCGGTGCGCTCAGCCTCCTCGGGATCTGGTTCGACTCCGCTGGGCCGTTCGGCCGGGGCGTCGACGCCGCCTGCACCGCCCTCTTCGGCCCCGCCGCCGTCTTCCTCCCGCCCGTGTTTCTCGCCGTCGGGTTCGTCCTGGTGCTGCGGGCGACGGGCGGTGAGCCCTTCCGGGTCGGGGTGGGCGCCGCCCTCGCCCTAACCGGCGCCATCGGCCTCCTCCACGTCGTGCGCACCGGCCCCGAGATGGACGTCTCGATGACGGACCTCGACGCCGTGCGCGAGATGGGCGGTCTCCTGGGAGCGGTGGTCGGGGAGCCGCTCCAGCGGGGCCTGGGCGACTGGGGTGCCGGGGTCGTGCTCCTCAGCGTCGCCGCCTTCGGGTTCCTCCTCGCCACCAACCTCTCCGTTCGCCAGGTCGCCGACGCCCTCGTCGTCGTGTGGCGTTGGGGCGGTGATCGGCTCCGGGGCCTTACCGAACTCGTGCCGCTCGACGGCGCCGACGACGACCGCTCGGAGGAAAGCGACGCACCCCGCACCCGTTCCACCATGGCCCCGGTCGAGACCGAAGCTCCCGAGCCCGACGACGAGGTCGTGAACCTCGACGACGAGGCGGCCGACGCCGTGGTCGTCGACGAGGACGACACGGACGACGCGGACGGCGACGAGGCGGGCGCGGGCGACGACGACCCGGCCGTCGAGGTCCACGTGCCCGACGCCCCCGTCCGCGGCACGCAGCTGTCGATGGGTCTCGGCCCGGCCGCCGAGGGGGGCAACTGGTCGCTCCCGCCGCTCAAGGTGCTGCGCACCGGCGCCGCCAAGCCCCTCGATCGGCGGGTCGTCGAGGAGGGCGGCAAGGTGCTGGAGGCGACCCTCCAGGACTTCGGCGTCGACTGCCGGGTCGTCGGCATGACGATGGGGCCGACCGTCACCCGCTACGAGATCGAGCTCGGCCCCGGCGTGAAGGTCGGGCGCGTCACCAACCTCAGCCGCGACATCGCCTACGCCATGGCCACGCCCGACGTGCGCATCCTCGCCCCCATCCCGGGCAAGAGCGCCATCGGCGTCGAGGTGCCCAACCGCCAGCGCCAGCTCGTCGCCCTGGGCGACCTCCTCGCCAGCCCCGAAGCCCGGGAGATGACGCACCCGCTGTCGGTCGTCCTCGGTCGCGATATCTCGGGGAAGCCGTGTGTGGTGAACCTCGCCGAGATGCCGCACGTCCTCATCGCCGGGGCCACCGGGGCCGGCAAGAGCTCGTGCATCAACTCGATCCTGACGACGATCCTGATGCGGGCGACGCCCGATCAGGTGCGCCTCATTCTCGTCGACCCCAAGCGCGTGGAACTCGGTGCCTACAACAAGCTGCCGCACCTCCTGTCGCCCGTCGTCATCGATCCCAAGAAGGCCGCCAATGCGCTGGCGTGGGCCGTGCGCGAGATGGAGCGGCGCTACGAGCTCTTGGCCCACTACGGCTACCGCGACATCACCGGCTACCAGGCCGCCTACGACCGGGGCGAGATCGAACCCCCGCCCGGAATCTCCGAGATGCCGGAGCGGCTGCCCTACATGCTCGTCGTGGTCGACGAGCTGAACGACCTCATGATGGTGGCCGCCCGCGACGTCGAGGCCAGCATCTGCCGGATCGCCCAGATGGCTCGCGCCGTCGGCATCCACCTCGTCATCGCCACGCAGCGGCCGTCGGTCGACGTCATCACCGGTGTCATCAAGGCGAACGTCCCGAGTCGCTTCGCCTTCTCCGTGAGCAGCCTGGCCGACTCCCGGGTGATCCTCGACAGCGCCGGGG
>DATLFW010000528.1:0-2938 GCA_035540775.1 Acidimicrobiia bacterium | reverse complement strand
CCTTCACCGATCGCCCGTTCTCGGGCAACCCGGCGGCCGTCTGCCTCCTCGACGAGGCAGGCGACGAGACGTGGATGCAGGCCGTGGCGGCCGAGATGAACCTCCCGGAGAGCGCCTTCGTCGCGCCTCGCGCCGACGGTGCCTACGACCTGCGCTGGTTCACCCCCACCACCGAGATCGACCTGTGCGGGCACGCCACGCTGGCGACCGCGCACGTGCTGTGGGAGGACGGCCGAGCCGACCCTGCCGCCACCCTCGAGTTCCACACCAGAAGTGGTGTGCTGACGGCAGCACCCCTCGGCGACGGCTGGATCGAGCTCGACTTCCCGATCCGACCGCCGGAGCCGACCGACCTCCCCGAGGGCGTCGAGCACGCCCTGGGAACCGCCGTCGTGGCAGCCGGCCTGAACAGCGAGGGATACCTGGCCGTCGAACTCGAGACGCCGGAAGCGGTCGCCTCGCTCGCTCCCGACACGGACGCCCTCTCGCGCCACCGTCTTGCCTACATCGTCACGGCGGCCGGAGGACCGGACGGCTGCGACTACGTCGTGCGTGCCTTCCTGCCGGCCTGGGGGATCCCGGAAGACCCGGTCACCGGTGCTGCCCAATGCGTGCTCGCACCGTGGTGGGCGGAGCGGTTGGGGAAGACGCAGTTCGTCTCGCACCAGGTCTCGGCCCGGGGCGGTGTGCTCCGCACGACCCTGCGAGGCGAGCGCGTCGGCATTGCGGGCCAGGCCGTGACCGTCCTCCGCGGCTCCCTCACGTCGTGACGGTCACCGCACGGCAATCGGGTTGACGGGCGAGCCGACGCCGTTCACCACCGGCAGCACGCCGATCGACAGGAAGAACTCCCACACGCCGTCGCTCGCACACGCCGCCGCCAGCGCGTCCACGTCGAACATCTCGCCCAGAGGCATGCCGAGGTCGCGCAGCGCCGCGACGTGAAGTGCCAAGGGTCGCTCTCCCTCCTCCGGTGCCATCACCTCGACGGCCGTCGTGTCGGTCGCCAGCAACGCGACGTCACGCTCGGCGATCCACGGAACGGCCTTGGCCGACACACCCGGTTCGTCGCGCACCGGGTCCGTCTTGTCGTCCTGCGCCAGCCACCAGCCGAGCCAGCCCGTCCGCACCAGCAGCAGGTCTCCGCTCCGCACCTCGACGCCCTGGGCGCCGGCCGTCGCCTCGAGGAGAGCAGGCCCGACTCGGAACATCGGGTCGAGCCGCTCCACGCCGACATGACGGGCGACGTCGAGCAGCACACCCCGGCCGACGAACCCGTCGCCGAAGTGGTGCACACCGAGCCGACGGGCACCGCTGCGGGCCGACACCAGCCCCGCCCAGAAGCCGTTGTACATGAAGCCGTCGCCGCCGAAGTGGCCGAAGCCGTCGACCTGGGTCGACGCCTGGAGCGCCATCATCACGTAGTCGTCCGACGTCTGGAGTCCGGCCGGGGCGTCACCCAGCACGTAGTCGCCGGCGACGTTGGAGAACAGGTGGGAGACGGGCGGCCGGTGCGACGGCGTCGGGACGCCTCCGATCGGCAGGCCGAGCGGGAAGCGCTCCCCCGTGCGCACGAGCGCTGCCGCCTGCGCGACCCGGTCGGGGGTCAGGAGGTTCAGCGTGCCGCGCTGGTCGTCGTCGCCCCACCGCCCCCAGTTGTTCGGCTCGCCCGGCGTGGCCCCCTCGACCTTGCCGCGCTCGTCGACTCGGTACGACGGGGGCTCCCAGCCCCGGAACTTCGCCTGCGGGACCTCACGCACGCTCTCTCCCTCCCAACGACAAGGGGAACTTCACGCTGGCGCCGCCGTCGACGACGAGCGTCTGGCCCGTCACGTACGAGGCGAGGTTCGACGCCAGGAACAGGGCGGCCTTCGCAATCTCTTCCGGCTCACCCATCCGGGCCAGCGGGATCGACCGACCCGACTCGCTGCGCCGCTCGTCCGTGGTGGCCGCCATCACCCGAGGAGTCTTCACGGCGCCCGGCGCCACGGCGTTGACCCTCACCCCGTCGCCCGCCAGTTCCACGGCCAGCGTCTTCACCAGCGACACGAGACCCGCCTTGGCGGCGCCGTAGGCCGCGTGGAAGGGGGCGGCGAAGAGCCCGCTCACGGACGCGACGTACACCAGCGCACCACCCGTCGCCCCCTCGCCCGTCATGACCCGACCGGCGGCCTGGGCCAGGTAGAAGGCGTGCCGGAGCGAAAGGTCGAACGAGGCCTCCCAGTCGTCGTCGGTGAGCTCGAGCACGTTGTTCCAGCGGGCGATGCCGACGATGTCGACCATGACGTCGATCCCACCGAACGCTTCGACGGCGCCGTCGACAGCGAGGTCGACGTCGGCTCGACGCGTGATGTCGCCGCCCAGGCCGATCGCCTCCACGCCCGCCGAGTGCACCTCGGCCACGATCTCGCCTCGGCGGTCGTCGTCGACCTCGATGCACGCCACCCGGGCGCCGGCCTCGGCGAGGCCGAGGGCGACGGCCCGCCCGATGCCCTGACCGGCGCCCGCCACCAGGGCCCGCTTTCCCTCCAGGCCGAACTCAAGCACCGAGGACCTCCCCCATCCGTTCCGTCGCCACCAGCTCCGACAGCGTCACGCGGTATTCGCCGACGCGCTCGCCCTCGATCCGGAACACCCGTCCCGTGACGCTCAGCGGTGCGGCCAGGAGCTCGACCAGCACCCGCGAAACGTGCGCGGGGTCGAGCGCTTCGGCGGCGCCCGGCACCGCCGACAGGTACTCCTCCGACATCGCGGTGTACGCCAGCGGAGCGACGGCGTTGACGGCGACACCGAGCGGCGCCGCTTCGAGCGCCGCTGCGAGCGTGAAGGAGAAGATCGCTCCCTTCGCCGCTGCGTAGGCGGCGCTCCCGTCGGCTTTCGGGTCGAATGCGTGACCCGACACCGTGTTCACGATCCGCCCGCCACCTCGCTCCGGCAT
>DATLFW010000527.1:0-3151 GCA_035540775.1 Acidimicrobiia bacterium | reverse complement strand
CAGCGGCTGGGCATGACGCGCGATCCGGCCGACGACTTCGAGCATCCGAACATGCCGGAGGGGCACGAGCTGCGCCCCCACGTGCTCTACCGCATCACTTCTGCGAGATCACTTCTGCGAGCCGGCGAGTAGCCCCTGGACGAAGTAGCGCTGGAACCCGAAGAAGACGATCAGCGGGATCAGCAGCGAAACGAACGCCCCCGGGGCGATGACGTCGATGCTCGCTCCGAACGCCCGGGTCTGTTGCTGGATGGCCACGGTGATCGGCGCGTTCCCGGGGTCGGCGAAGATCAGGGCCACCAGCAGGTCGTTCCACACCCAGAGGAACTGGAAGATCGCCAGCGCCGCCATCGCCGGGTAGCCGAGCGGGAGCACCACGCGCAGGAAGATGCGGAGTTCGCTCGCCCCGTCCATCCGGGCGGCCTCCAACAATTCCGTCGGGATCCCGACGAAGAAGTTCCGCAACAAGAAGATGGCGAACGGCAGCCCGAAGGCGACGTGGAAGAGGATCACGCTCACGAGCGACCCGCCAATGCCGATCTCGCCGTACAGCTCGGCGATCGGGATGAGGGCGACCTGGAGGGGGACGACGAGCAGCGCCACCACGACGATGAAGAGCACGTCGCGGCCCTTGAACCGCACGAAGGCGAAGGCGAAGGCGGCCATGGCGGCGATCAGTGTGAGGATGAGCGTCGTCGGCACGGTGATGAGCGCCGTGTTCCAGAGCGACTCGGGGATGTTCGACCCTTCCGAGAACAGCTCCCGGTAGTTCTCGAAGGTCAGCTGCGACGGAGCCATCAGCGCCGTCCACCAACCGCTGGCAGCGTTGTCGGCCGGCGAACGCAGCGACAGGAAGAACAAGCCGATGGTGGGCAGGAGCCAGAAGAGCGCCACCAGCGTCATGAAGACGTAGATCGGCCCCCGCGTGAGGATGCCGACCATGCGGCTCGCGACCGGTTCGCGCCCAGCGGAGGTCGTGGCAGCCGACATCAGCCCTCCTCGGTGCGGAAGCGGCGGATGTTGAAGAGCATGGCGGGGATGACGAGGACGAAGAGAAGCACGCCGAGCGCGCTCCCCAACCCCTCGTTGTTGGCGCCGAAGGCCACTCGGATGAGTTCGAGGGCGATCACGTTGGCGTCGTCCTGGACGTTCCCGGGCGGCACGATGAGCACGAGGTCGAAGATCTTCAGCACGTTGATGACGAGCGTGACCACCACGACCAGCAGCACCGGCCACAACAGGGGCACGGTCACGCGCCGGAACACCTGCCACTCGCTGGCCCCGTCGACCCGGGCCGCTTCGAGGGTCTCGCGCGGGATGGCCGCCAGGCCGGCCGCGATCACGACCATCGCGAAGCCGGCCCAGATCCAGAGGAACGACCCGATGATGGAGGGCGTGACGAGGGCGTCGCCGAGGAACCGCACCCCCGTCCACGGCACGTCGAAGTTCGCCGGTGCGACCTGAGCTCGGTAGGTCCCGGGTTCGAGGCCGTCGACGGTGAACACTCCGGCGTCGTCGGTGGAGTCGCTCCCCACGACGTCGCCGGTGTCGTCGACGATCTCCATCTTCACCCCGGCCAGCCCGACCTCGCTCGGGTCGATGGCGCCGCGCTCGCCTCCTCCTCCCCTCGTGAAGTCGAGCCACACGGTGCCGGTGATGGCGTCTTCACTCGGCGACGGTGGGGGCGCCGCCGGCTCGGCGTCGTCGGGCATGTCCTGGGGCCGGATCCCCACGATCCCCACGAGGACCTCGTCGCCGGGTCGGTACGTCGCCGTGCTGAGGAGCGCTTGTCCCTGGCGCTCGTACCGGTCGGGGTCCGACGCTGTCGCGCCGATGAGGCGGCCGGGCTCCTGCCACACGTCGGTGATGGTGGTGAGGATGGCGTTGGCGAGGCCGCGGTCGGGATCCTCGTCGTACACGAAGCGGAAGATGACGCCGGCGGCGAGGAACGAGATCGCCATCGGCATGAAGATGATCAGTTTGAACGCCGTCCCGAATTTGATCCGCTCGGTCAGCACGGCAAAGACGAGGCCCACGGCGGTGGCGATGGTGGGAGCCGCCGCCACCCAGATGAAGTTGTTCTTGATGGCCGTGCGCGTGGAATCGCGAGTGAACATCTCACGGTAGTTGTCGATGCCGGCGAACTCGCCGGCGTTGTCGAAGAAGCTGCGCCACACGGTGAACAGCACCGGATAGACGAGCCACACGCCGAGAATCACCAGCGCGGGCACGAGGAACAGCAGGGCGACGGCGAGCTCGCGCCCACCGATCCGCCGCCCCGTCGTCCCGGCGGGAACCGGCCCCGGCCCCGCCTCCTCGTCAGGCTCGATGGCAACGGCCGGACCGGCCGAGACGGCGACCTCGGGGTCGCCGTCCCGGCCCGTCGCCCGGTCGTCCCGGTCGTTCCGGTCGTTCATTGCAGGCGTGTGCCGCTCGGTGCCGTCAGCCCTGCGCCCGCTCGGCCGCCTGTTGGAGTGCCTGCGCCGCCCCTTCGACGTCGTCAGGGTTGCGGAGGAAGTCGATGAAGATGCTCCACATTCCCTGGCCGACGGTGGCACCGAACTCCGGCGGCACCTGGTCCGACAGGTCGAAGCGCGTGGTCTCGGCCTGCTGGATCATCTCGGCCGCCCGGCGCGTCACGTCGTCGGGGTAGACCGAGGCGTCCACGTTCCGGTTCGACGACAGGAAGCCGCCCTGCTCGGACCAGATGAGCTGGGCGTCGGCCGACGCGAGGTACTGCATCAGCGCCTGGCCCGCCTCGGTGTCGTTGAGCAGGACGGGGAAGTCACCGCCCAGGACCACCATCGAACCGGCGTCCTGTGCGGCCTGACCCAGCGCACCTTCCTCGGTTCCGCCGCCGTCGGTCCCGCCTTCCGTTCCGCCGCCTGCCGTGACCGACGGGAAGGCGACGAAGTCGGCGTCCTCGCCGACCGTGGCCACCTCTTCGCCGCTGATCACGCCGGCCACGAAGTCGCCCTCGTAGACGAACCCGGCCGGCTCGGTCCAGGTCTGCGTCACCGACTCGTCGAAGGAGGTCGACGCCGCGCCCGTCAGGCCGCCGACGAGAAACTCCTCGGTCCAGATGTCGGACAGCGCCGACAGCGCCGCCGTCACCTCTTCGCTGGTCCAGTCGAGTTCACCCGTCGCCAGC
>DATLFW010000526.1:0-3095 GCA_035540775.1 Acidimicrobiia bacterium | reverse complement strand
AGCTTGAACTTCTTGACCTGCTCCTGGTTGTTGAACTGCTGGTTGACCTCGCCGACGAGACGGGTGACCTCGGCGACCACGGTCTCGTTCTCGGCCAGCTCGTCGAGACTGCCTTCCACCCCCAGCGACTTCGCCCAGCCGGGGGCCGTGTCGGGGTCGAGCACGAGAAGGGCAACGAGGTAGGGACGCCGGTCGCCGATGACGGCGGCCTGACCGATGGGCTCCAGCGACTTCAGCTCCTTCTCCACGTTGGCCGGGCTGATGTTCTTGCCGCCTGCCGTGATGATGAGTTCCTTCTTGCGGTCGACGATGCACAGGTAGCCGTCGTCGTCGATCTCGCCGATGTCGCCGCTGTGGAGCCAGCCCTCGTCGTCGAGGGCCTCGGCCGTCTTCTCGGGCTCCCGGAAGTAGCCCTGGAAGATGTTGCCGCCCCGTCCCAGCACCTCACCGTCGTCCGCGAGGCGCACCTCGCACCCGGGCCAGGCACGCCCGACCGAACCCACGCGCACCTCGAAGGGGTCCCAGGTGAGCGGGCCGGTCGTCTCGGAGAGCCCGTAGATCTCCGACATGGGCACCCCGAGCGACAGGAAGAACCACAGCACGTCGTCGGTGATGGGGGCGGCGCCACTGAAGGCGATCTTCGCCCCGTCGAGACCGACGAGCGACCGCACGAGGCTCAGCCCCGGCTCGACCTGCTCGTAAGCGGCCTGCACGTCGGCCGGGATCTCCCCGCCCGAGAGGCGAGCCTCCTGGTACTGCCGCCCGACGGCCAGCGCCTGGTCGAGCTGCTCGCGCTTCTCGGGGTCGCCCCCGACGGCCGCCAGGATCCCGGCGTGCAGCTTCTCCCACACGCGAGGGACGGCGAAGAACAGTTCCGGCTTCACCTGGCCGAGGTACTGCCCGACGAGGCTCGCCTCAGGACACGTCGTCACCTCGGTGCCGTAGTAGAGGCCGTTGTAGTGGCTCACCATCCGCTCGGCGATGTGGGCCATCGGCAGGTACGAGACCAGCCGCGCCCCGGCCAGGCTCTCGGGGTAGAGGTGGCGGAAGCCCTCGGCCGTCCAGCACACGTTGTGGTGGTTGAGCATGACGCCCTTCGGCGGCCCAGTGGTCCCCGAGGTGTAGATGAGGGTCACGAGGTCGTCGGGCTGGGCGATTTCGGAGGCCTCGGCGAGGTCGACCGGGTCGTGCTCGAGCAGCGACTCCCAGGAGAGAACGTCGTCGGGTGCCATGCCGTCGGGGTCACGCAGCACGACGAGGTGCTTCAGGTGCGGCATCTCGTCGCGCACCTTGAGGAACCGTTCGAGGAACCCGACGTCCTCGACGACGGCGATCGAGGCCTCGCTGTGGTCGACGAGGTACTGCACCTGCTCGGGCGAGGACGAGTTGTAGATCGAGAACGGGGTTGCGCCGCACAGCAGGGCCGCGACGTCGGTGGGATGGAACTCGGGGACGTTGCGCATCATGATCGCCAGCCGTCCACCGGGCTCGAGGCCGAGCGAGCGGAAGGCGGCGGCGAGCCGCGTGGCGCGGTCGGCGTAGTCGTTCCACGTCCACTCCGACCATCCGTCGCCGTCCTGCCAGCGCAGCGCCACGGCGTCGCCGCGCTCCTCGACGGTGCGGCGGAACGCCTTGGCGACGGTGAGGCCGTCGACGGCCTGGTCGATGGTCGCTCGGCTCACGCTCGAAACGCTCTCCGTGGCCACCTGTTCCTCCTCGTCACCGGGTGTGCTCACCCGAGGCCGGTCTCGACGGCTCCATTCCTAGCGCGTCGCCGCCCGTTCCGCCCGGCGCGGCGCCCAATCGGTGGACAACTCCCCCGATTGAGAGGGCGGTTTTCCACAGCCCCTCTGGAAAACTTCGGAATTTCGGTGGATACTGGGGCCGGCACGTCCCGAGGAGATCGTTGGGGCGCCTGGCTCCCACGGCCGGGTTCTTCTCTACACATCCTCCTCGGGACGAGTCGCGTCGGGCGACCCGAAACCGTGCGCCAGCACGTCGGCGCTGTCGGCGCCCAGCGGCCGGCCGGCGTGGGTGAGCCGAGCCGGGGTCGCCGACAGGCGGGCGACCGGGCCCGGCATCGCCACGCCGTCCACCTCGACCACCATTCCCCGCGCCGCGACGTGGGGGTCTTCGTCGATGTCGGCCATCGTGTAGACGGGGGCGATGGCGGCGTTCGCTTCCACGAACGCGGCGACGACCTCGTCGGCGTCCCGGGCGGCGATCCATGCCGATACCCGCTCCTCGAGGGCGTCGCGGTGTTCGACCCGCCCCTCGAAGGTGGCGAAGCGCGGATCACCGGCGACGCCGATGAGCTCGAGGACCCGCTCGGCGACCGACTCGGCGGAGGCCGACAGCGCCAGCCACCGACCGTCGCGCGTGCGGTAGGTGCCGCGGGGCACCGAGTACGGGATACCGGCGCCGAGGCGGGGCTGGAGGTAGCCGACGTGGCGGTAGGCCGAGATCATCGGCCCCATCACCTGGAACATCGACTCCAAGAGGTTGGCGTCGACGACCTGCCCCTCGCCCGTCCGCTCGGCGTGGCGAAGGGCGACCATGGCGGCGAAGGCGGCGACCAGACCGGTCAGCTCGTCGGCCAAGGCAATCGGGGGTGGGAGCGGCCGCCCGTCGGGCTCGCCGTTCACCGCGGCGAACCCGCTCATGGCTTCGGCGAGGGTGGCAAAGCCCGGACGGTCGCGGTACGGGCCGTCCTGGCCGAAGCCGGTCACGCGAACGACGACGAGACGCGGGTTACGGGCGTGGAGGATGGCGGGACCGAGCCCCAGCCGCTCGAGCGTGCCGGGGCGGAAGTTCTCGACGAGCACGTGTGCCTCATCGGCGAGACGCAGGAGTGCGGCGCGCCCCTCGTCGGTCTTCAGGTCGAGGACGACGCAGCGCTTGTTCCGAGACGCGAGCTTCCACATCAACGAGTCGTCGTCGCCCGGCCGCCGCCATCCCATGCGGCGGGTGCGGTCGCCGGCCGGCGCTTCGACCTTGATCACGTCGGCGCCGAAGTCGGCGAGGTGGCGGGCGGCCTCGGGGCCAGCCAGCACCGTCGACATGTCGATGACCCGGATCCCGTCGAGCGCCTGCAC
>DATLFW010000525.1:0-4306 GCA_035540775.1 Acidimicrobiia bacterium | reverse complement strand
GCCGAGGGCGATCACGAGTGGGATGGCGAGCCCGAGGGCGTGGGGGCAGGAGATCACGAGGACGGTGACGGTCCGGACCACGGCGTCGCCCGTGTCGCCGAGGAGCGACCACGCTAGGAAGGTGAGAGCGCCGCTGGCGAGGGCGACGTAGAAGAGGAGGGCAGCAGCCCGGTCGGCAAGGGCCTGTGCCCGCGACCGCGACGCCTGGGCCTCGGCGACGAGGCGCTGGATCCCGGCGAGGGCGGTGTCGTCGCCGACGGCTCGCACTTCGAGACGCAGGGCACTGTCGGTGACCACCGTGCCGGCCGTCAGCACGTCGCCTTCCGAGCGGGTGACGGGATTGGACTCGCCCGTCACCATCGACTCGTCGACGGCGGCCGTTCCCTGTACCACCTCGCCGTCGGCAGGCACGCGCCCACCCGGGCGCACGAGCACGATGTCACCCGTTCGCAGCGCCGTCACCGGCACCGTCTCGACGTCCTCGCCGACCACCCGCTCGGCCTCGTCAGGGAGGAGTTCGGCCAGGGCCTGGAGGGCGCCTCGCGCCTGGCCCAGAGCCCGCATCTCCTGCCAGTGCCCGAGGAGCATGATGGTGACGAGGGCGGCCAGCTCCCACCAGAACTCGAGGTCGAGGAGATCGAACTCGGTCGCCACGCTGGCGACGAACGCCACGACGATGGCCAGCCCGATGAGGAGCATCATCCCCGGTCGGCGCGACCGGAGTTCGTCGACGGCGCCGGTCAGGAAGACCCACCCGCCGTAGACGAAGACGACGGTCCCGAGGACCGGCGGGACGAGGTCGCTCCCTGGGAACGTCGGCATCTCGAAGCCGAGCCACTCCTGGGGCATGTGGCTGTAGAGGATCACGGGGATCGACAACGCCAGCGAGATCCAGAACCGGCGCCGGAAGACGTCGGCATGTCCGGCGTGCCCGGCGCCGTGGCCAGCGTGGTGGCCGTGCCCGTGTTCGCCGGCCACCTCGTGCCCGGCGTGGGTTTCAGGCCGCCCATGCCGGGCGGCGTGCTCCACCTCGTCGACGGCGACGCCGCCTTCGTGTCCCTGGTGTTCGGCGTCGTGGCCGTGGCGGTTCACGACGCGCCCGCCACGTCGTACCCGGCCTCGTCGATGGCGCCGCGGATCTCGTCGTCGGCGGCGTCGCCTTCGACGGTGACCGACTTGGTCTCGATGTCGACCTCGACACGGTCGACGCCTGACACCTTCGACACCTCGCCCTCGATGGCGGCCTTGCAGTGGCCGCAGGAGATGCCGGGGACGCTGTACGTGCGGGTGGTCATGGTCTCTCCTCCTTGGGGTCAGTGCCTGTCACTATACCCTAGGGGGGTACCCTACTCCAGTCCGTGACACGGTGCAAGTGCTGTCCCGGGCGCTGCTTGGTTGCGGCCGTGGCCGGACGCGCTGAGCGCCCGGCGCGGGCCGGGCGCTCGAGCGATCGATGGCGGAGGGAGTGGGATTTGAACCCACGGTGGGCAGTACCCACAACGGTTTTCGAGACCGTCCGATTCGGCCGCTCTCGCATCCCTCCGGGCGTCACTCTACCGGTTCGGGCCCCTCGCCCCGCCCTCGACGTTCCTCGAAGAAGCGGGTGAGGAGGACGGCCGCTTCGCCCGCCATGACGCCGGGTGTGACCGGGATCTCGTGGTGCAGGCGGGGGTCGGCGGCGAGGTTGTAGAGGCTGCCGAGGGCGCCGCCCTTGGGGTCGGCGGCGCCGAAGACCACCCCCGCGAGGCGGGCCTGGACGGCGGCTGCGGCGCACATGGCGCACGGCTCGAGGGTCACCACGAGGACGTGGCCGTCGAGTCGCCACGAGCGGGCGGCTGCGGCGGCGTCACGGAGGGCCAGGATCTCGGCGTGCGCCGTCGGGTCGTGGCGCTGCTCGCGCTCATTGTGACCGCGCGCCACCACCTCGCCGTCCGGCGCGAGCACCACGGCACCGACGGGTACGTCGTCGTGGTCGAGGGCCGCCCGGGCCTCGTCGAGGGCGAGGCGCATGGCGGCGTCGAGACGGTCCCGTTCCGGCAGGGGCACGACCGGAGCGTACCGATCGCGGCACTCGTGCCCAGGCAGGACTTCCAGGCGTCGAGGTCGAAGTTCGAGAGCGTCCACGGCGCCCCATTCCCCGGAGAGGCCCTCACCTCGTGGAACGCCACCCCATCGGACGGCTCTTCGTCGGCGCTTCGTCGCTCGTGCTGCTCGTCTCGAGCCTCGGAGCCGCGGCGCATCTCTCGTCGGGAGCCGACCTCGTTCCGGCGTCCGTGCTCGGTGCCCAGGTCAGCCGGGAGAGCGACATGCCGGGCGTGTCGGGGCTGGCCGGTATCGAGACGTCGCCCGCCACCGTTCTCTCCTCGGAGCAATCCGACGCCGCCACCCCCGTCGAGGCCGAGCGGCCGCGGGTCGTCGGCCCCCAGGGCACCGGTGTGTGGGCGGTCGTGGTGGGGATCGACGACTACCCCGGATCGAGCCATGACCTGCGGGCGGGTGTGACCGACGCCGGCGACGTCCAGGCCGCCCTCGACCGATTCGGCGTGCCGACGGGCCAACAGCGGGTGCTCCTCGACGGCGCCGCCACCCTCTCGGCGATGCACGAGGCGGTCGACTGGTTGGTGGAGAACGCGGGACCGACGGCCACGGCGGTCATCTTCTTCTCGGGACACGTCCGCCAGGTGCAGGGGGACCGTGACGCCGACGGTGAGGAGGTCGACGAGGCCCTCCTCATGGCCGACGGCGGCGAGTTCCTCGACGGCGAGCTGAACGATCGCCTGACCGGCCTTCAGGCGTCGGACCTGTGGTTGGGGGTCGCCGGCTGTTACAGCGCCGGATTCGACGAGGTGGTGACGACGGGGCGGGTGCTCACGGCAGCATCACCCGAGGACCGGCTGGCGTACGAGAACGACCGGATGGGACGGACGTACCTCGTGGAGTACATGGTGCGCCGGGCGATGTTGGGCGACGACCCGGCGGGGTCGATCCAGGAGGCCTTCGACCGGGCGGTCGACGACATCCGGCGCGACTACCCGGCCCGGGTGCCGGTGATCGTCGACGGCACCCTCGCCCCGGTGACCCTCGGCGTGCCGATCGACATGCCCACGGAGCCGTCGCCCGTCCCGCCCGACTTCGTCACCGACCGTCCCGTCTCGGTGCCGGTCGACACCGCCCGCCGCCCCTCCTGAGGGCCCGCCCCGGACGCGCTTTCGGCCGCTTTCCGTTGCGTGGACGACGGAAAACGGCCGAAAGCGACGGCTTGGAAGAGCGGGTCGCTCAGGGGCCGGCGTCGGTGCATCCCCAGCCTCTGCCCGCGCCGCCACCCATCTCGGTTTTCATCACGGCGTCGTCCGGTTCGGTGATCGTCACGTCGACCAGATCGCCGGGCTCGATGATGTCGTCGGCGCACCCCATCAGCGTGTAGCCGCCGGCGGGCATGCCGTTCGGCTCGTCGTGGGTGCGGTACGTCAGGGTGTACCCGTCGCGGGTAACGAGGACGGTCACCGTCGGATGGTCGTCACCGACGCCCGGCAGATGCGGCGGCTGGTAGTAGTTCCACCCGCCGGACTGCGCCGCCGTGAAGCTGCACGTCCGCCGCTCGCTGGGTTCGAGGCCGTCGTTGTCGACGGAGCAGGACGCGGCGAGCGGGTAGCCGGCGGACGGGCTGACCGAGTTGGCCGACCCGTTGGGGTGCCGCCGGGCTGAGGTGCCGTCGACTGGCGCGATGTCGCGTCGCCAGGCCGGGTGGATGCCTCTTCACGCTGGCGTCCCTTCGAGCCGCTTGGCCGATGCCCGCCGGCCCAACGGTCGCGCGTGACGGCGGGGGCCTCACCGATGGTGCCGTCGTGCTCCGGCGACGGCGTCGTCTCGACGGTGGCCGTCGACTCACCCTGCCCGGCGCTGACGAGGACCGTGTTCCCAACCGGGACGCCCGTCCCCACCAGAGCAGCCAGCCCGGCGATCCAGGCGCCGAGGCGGCGGCGCCCGCGCCGCGCGGCACGGGTATGGACGGCGGCCATGTCGAGCGGGCCTGTCGGCGTCGGGGCGGCCGCGTGCAGGAGTGTGCGGATGTCAGGCATCGGTGACTTCCAATCCCGCCCTTCGAAGCGTGGCAATGGCCTGGAACGTGAGTGTCTTGATCGTTCCTTCGGGGCAACCCATGACGGTGGCGGTCTCGGCGACCGGGAGGTCGGCGAAGTACCGGAGGATGAGGGCGCGTCGCTGTCGCTCCGGCAACCGGGCGACGGCGGCTCGGACGTCGAGGACGGCGCCGGGGTCGCCGGAGCCGGCCGGTGCACTCATCGAG
>DATLFW010000524.1:0-3404 GCA_035540775.1 Acidimicrobiia bacterium | reverse complement strand
CGTCAAGCCCGGCGTCGCCACGCACGTCGCGCTCCTCGAAGGACGCCAACTCGTCGAGCACTACGTCAGTCGCCCCCAGGACGAGACGACCCAGATCCACGGCAACATCTACCTGGGCAAGGTGCAGAACGTCCTGCCCGGCATGGAAGCGGCGTTCGTCGACATCGGCACCCCCAAGAACGGCGTCCTCTACCGAGGCGACATCTCCTACGACGAGTCCGAGTTCGAGGGCGGCCGCCCGCGGATCGAGCGGATGCTGAAGAACGGGCAGATGGTGCTCGTCCAGGTCACGAAGAACCCGATCGGGAGCAAGGGCGCCCGCCTCACCCAGGAGGTGAGCCTCGCCGGCCGCTTCGTGGTGATGGTGCCCGACCAGCCCGAGACGTACGGCATCTCGAAGCGGCTCTCCGACAACGAGCGCAAGCGCCTCCGGTCGATCCTCGACGAGGTGAAGCCGAAGGACGCGGGACTGATCGTGCGCACGGCCGCCGAGGGCGCCAGCAAGGACGACCTCCAGCGTGACGTCCACCGCCTGAAGTCGCTGTGGGGGGAGATCAAGAGCAAGGCGACGGGCAAACAGCCGAAGCTCCTCTCGAAGGAGCCCGACCTCGCCATCCGCCTGATCCGCGAGGAGTTCAACAAGGAATACCGCGGCATCCTCATCGACGACCACAACCTCTACCAGGAGGTCCACTCGTACGTCGCCGACGTCTCTCCCGACCTCGCCGACCGGATCGAGTACTACGACGACCCGGAGCTGCCGCTGTTCGAGCGATACCACGTCGAAGAGCAGCTCCAGAAGGCGCTCGACCGCAAGGTGTGGCTGCCGTCGGGCGGGTCGCTCGTCATCGAGCACACCGAGGCGTTCACGGTGATCGACGTCAACACCTCGAAGAACGTGGGGGCGTCGAACCTGGAGGAAACGGTCTTCCGCAACAACCTGGAGGCGGCCGAGGAGGTCGCCCGCCAGCTGCGCCTCCGCGACATCGGCGGGATCATCGTCATCGACTTCATCGACATGGAGATCGAGAAGAACCGCAACGAGGTGCTCCGGGTGTTCCGTGACGCCCTCGGGCGCGACAAGACGCGGACCCAGGTCTTCGAGATCTCCGAGCTCGGGCTCGTGGAGATGACCCGCAAGCGGGTGGCGGAAGATCTCGTGGAGTCGTTCAGCCAGACCTGCCCGACCTGTTCGGGACGCGGCATCGTCCTCGACGAGGAGTTGCTCTAGGGCGAGGTGTGCCGGAGGGGCGGGGCGATGTATTCTTTTCCTTCGTCCCGAGCCAACTTGTGCGGGGGTTCCACGCGCCATGTACGCGGTCATCCAGACCGGTGGGAAGCAATACAAGGTCCAGAAGGGTGACGTCATCGAGGTCGAGCGCCTCGGCGACGGCGAGCACGTGTTCACGCCCGTGCTGCTCGTGAACCGCGGCAAGGTGCGCGCCACGGCCAAGGACCTCGAAGGCACCTCGGTGTCGGCCCGCGTGGTCGGCGACACCAAGGGCCCGAAGATCACCGGCTTCACCTACAAGAGCAAGACCAACCAGCGGAAGCGCTGGGGTCACCGCCAGAAGTACACCCGCCTCGAGATCACCGACATCTCGGTCGGTTCGAAGAAGGGCGCGGCGGACGAGCCCGACGCCGAGGGCGAGGAGTAGGCACATGTCGAAGAAGAAGGGCGCTTCGTCCACCCGGAACGGCCGCGACTCGGAGTCGAAGCGGCTCGGTGTCAAGGTCTACGCCGGCACCCAGGTGACCGCCGGGTCGATCATCGTTCGCCAGCGGGGCACCAAGTTCCACCCGGGTCTCAACGTGCGGCGGGGCGGCGACGACACGCTGTTCGCCGTTGCCGACGGGGTTGTGCAGTTCGGTCAGCGCCGGGGTCGCAAGCTCGTCAACGTCGTCACCGAGTAGCCGGCCGATCTTGGCCGCCGTCTGGATCGCCGCCGCGCTCGCGGCGGCGATCGTCGTCTGGGGCGTCGTCACCTTCAACCGTCTCGTCCGGGCGCGCAACGCCGTACGGGAGGCGTGGGCGCAGATCGACGTGCAGCTCGCTCAGCGAGCCGCCCTGGTGCCGCAACTCGTCGAGGCCGTGAAGGGCTACCGCGATCACGAGGCGGCGACGCTCGAGGCGGTGGTGGAGGCCCGGACCGGAGTGGAGACCGCCCGGGGGCCGGCAAGTGCCGGGGTCGCAGACGATCGCCTCGAAGCGTCGCTCACCCGGCTCTACGCCCTGGCCGAGGCGTACCCCGAACTCGAGGCCGACCGCGCCTTCCTCGACCTCCAGGCGCGCCTCACGGCCCTCGAAGACGACGTGATGGCCGCCCGCCGCTACTACAACGCCCTCGTCGCCCGGTACGACACCACTCGCGAGACCTTTCCGACCCTGCTCCTCGCTGGCCCGCTCGGGTTCGGTGAGTGCGAGTACTTCAAGGCGGAGGACGACGCCCGCCGGGTGCCCGATGTGGGGGTGGAGTCGTGATGCGCCGTGCCGTCCTCGCTGGCGTGGCGGCGACCGCGTTCGCCGCCCTCGCCGGGCTCGTCACCACGGCAGTTCCCGCGACGGCGCAGAGCGGCACCATCGAGTACCTGCGGTTCGACGCCGACCTGCGGGTCACCGCTGACTCGACCGTGGTCGTCACGGAGACCACCGTCGTCGACTTCAACGACGTGGAGCGGCACGGAATCATCCGCCGCTTCCCGGTGGAGTACGACGACCAGCCGGACGACGACGACCGCCGGGTCCTCGACGTCGACGTGGCGGCGGTGACGCGCCAGGCGGGGCGCGGGGGAGCGGAGGCCGAGCCGTACGAGGTGTCACGAGACGGCGACGACCTCGTCATCCGGGTGGGCGATCCCGACGTCACCATCACCGGTCGGCAGCGCTACGTCGTGCGCTACACCGTGCGGGGCGCCATGAACTCGTTCCCCGACCACGAGGAACTGTTCTGGAACGTCACCGGCGACACGAGCGAGCAGGCGTTCCGCGCCGCAGCAGTCACCGTCTCGGGCCCGGCACAGATCGTGCGAGCGCGCTGCTTCGTCGGTCCGGTGGGATCGACGGAGCGTTGTGGCGACCCGCTCGCCGGGCTCGACCTCGATCCCGACACCCGCCGGCTCCTCGAGCGCGAGTCGGCCGTGGAGCCGACGCTGCCGGCGGACTCCGTGACGTTCACGGAGGACAACGTCGGCGATTCGTTCTTCGGGGGGATGACCGTCGTGGCGGGGTTCCCGCCCGGATCGGTCGACGTGCCGCCCCCGATCCTCGAGGAGATCTGGACGCCGGCCCGGGCGTTCGGCGTCACCCCGGCCACCGTCTCGGGGGCCGTCGCCGTCGCCGCCGCCATGGTCGCCGCGTTGGTCGCCCTCCTGCGCCGGGGGCGCGACCGCTACTCGCCCGACAC
>DATLFW010000523.1:0-4385 GCA_035540775.1 Acidimicrobiia bacterium | reverse complement strand
GCGTTGACGGGAAGGTAGAGCCCGTCGCCGGCGGGTGCGAGGTTCGGGATGAGCCACGTCTCGTCGGCGATGAGCTGGGGGGTGGTGTCGGGGACGGAACCGTTCATGTGGAGCCTCCTCCGGTCGGGTTGCGGTTCGTCCGCTCACCATGACGGGGGCGAGCGTCGGGGGGTATCCCGCCGAGCGGTGGTTGACCATGGCCACGAACCCCCCGTTTGAGGGATGTCGCTCGACCCGGGATCGGGATTACCGTCTCCTCATGGCCACTGGTGCGAGCAGAGTCGGGCAGGCACTCGACGCCGTCGAACGGGCGGCGAAGACGGCCGAGACGGCCGACGAACTCCTCGAAGGCGTCTCTCGGGCGCTCCACAAGACGGTCCCCTACGACGGCGCCACCTACTTCGGCGTCGACCCCGTCACCTTGCTGGCGACGGCGCCAAGCCGCGTCGAGGGACTCGACGACGGGTACTGCGACATCTACTGGCACCTCGAGTTCCACGAGCAGGACACGGGCCTCTTCAGCGACCTCGCCCGTGGTGACGGCGTGTCGGCCCTCCGCCTCGCCCTCGACGACCGCCCCGCCCGCAGCATCCGCTACCGCGAGTTCATGAAGCCGCAGGGCTACGACGACGAACTGCGGGCGGTCTTCCGCAACAGCGACAACGTCTGGGGCGTGGTCGGGCTCTACCGGGAGGCCAGTCGCCCGGCCTTCGACGAGGACGACCTCTCGGTGATGAGCGCCGTCAGCCCCGTCGTCGCCAACGCCCTCCGCAAGTACGTCCGCGACACCAGCCCGTGGCTCGGCCAGCCCTCGGCGCCCGGCCTCGTCGTCATCGACCGCGACGGGAAGGTCGTCTCCGCCAACGCCGAGGCGCTGTCGTGGCTTCGCGAGCTCTGGCCGATGTCGCCTGCCACGGCCGAACTCGACATCGACTCGCTCGACGTCTTCGCCCTCCGAGACCAGGACTTCGAGGTACCGACGGCCCTCTTCGCCCTCGTGTCCCGCGCTCGCGCCGTCGCCGAGGGCCGAGAGCGAGCGCCTGCCCGGCTCCGGCTTCCTGATCGGCGGGGGCGGTGGATCGTCCTCCATGCGTCGCCCCTGGCGGGTCCGGGAAGCCCCGACGGCGGTTCCGTCGCCGTCGTCATCGAGGCGGCCAAGAGCGCCGAGGTGGCGCCGATCATCATCGAGGCGTACTCGCTCACGGCAAGGGAGCGAGACGTGCTGGGCGCCATTGCACGGGGCGGTTCGACGGCCGAGATCGCCGCCGAGCTGTTCCTCTCGCCCCATACCGTCCGCGACCACGTGAAGGCCGTCTTCGAGAAGCTCGGAGTGTCGAGTCGCGGCGAGCTCGTCGCCCGGGTCTTCGGCGAGCACTACACGGACCGTCTCCACGAAACGATGGTCCACGCCGACTGACCCTCGCCGGCGGCGCGCCCCCTCTGCGTCTTGGGGGACTTCTGCTCGCTATGCGGTCACAACTCCCCCAAGACGGCGGAAGGTGCGGGGGCTACGCGCGGCGGGCGATCTCGAAGGGTGGGGCGTCGAAGAGGGCCACGACCGAGTCCACGGGCACCGGGGCACTGAAGAGGTAGCCCTGGGCGGTGTCGCAACCGAGGTCGCGCAGGCGGCCGAGCTGGGCGAACGTCTCCACGCCTTCGGCCGTCACCCGGATGCCGAGGCGGTGCGCCATCGTGACGACGGCGTCGACGATGGCAAGGGCGTCGTCGTCCTCGTCGAGCCTCGTCACGAACGAGCGGTCCAGCTTCAGCACGTCGACGGGGAAGCGGCTGAGGTAACTGAGCGACGAGTAGCCGGTGCCGAAGTCGTCGATGGCGATCTGCACGCCGAGCGTCTTCAACTCCTCCACGATGGCGGCGCTGCGCGCGGCGTCGTACATCACGGCGCTCTCGGTGATCTCCATCCGCACCCGGGCGGGGTCGATCCCGGTCGCCCCGAGGATGGCGCTGATCTGGTCGGGCACGTCGGGCTGGTGGAACTGGCGAGCCGAGATGTTCACGGCGACGACGGCCGGCCGGCCGACGGGCATGGTGGAGAACCACGGCATTGTGACCCGGCACGCCTCCTCCAGCACCCACCGTCCGAGCGGCACGATGAGTCCGGTCTCCTCGGCAATCGGGATGACGTCCTCCAGCGGCACGATCTCGCCGTCCGGATCCGACCACCGCACGAGGGCTTCGGCCCCGACGACGACCCCGTCACCCAAACCGACCTCCGGCTGGAAGTGGAGGGCGAACTCGCGATCGTCGATGGCCCGGCGCAACCGGCCCTCGATGTCGAGGCGGCGCATCGCTGCCGCACCCATGTGGGCGTCGAACACCTCGTGGCGGGAGCCGCCCCGGCGCTTCGCCTGGTACATCGCCACGTCGGCGTGGCGGAGCAGCGTCTCGGCCGCCATGTCGGCGTCGCCGACGGCGATCCCGACACTGGCGCCCGTCACCACCTCGTAACCGGCGAGGACGAACGGCAGCCGCAGTTCCTCGCGGATGCGCTCGGCCACGCCGATGGCCGACTCCTCGCCGCTCACGTCCTCGAGGAGCACCGTGAACTCGTCGCCACCGAGGCGCCCGACCGTGTCGCCGGGCCGAACGCAGGCACTGATGCGCTCCGCCACGCCGGCAAGCAGCAGGTCGCCGACCTCGTGGCCGAGGCTGTCGTTGACGACCTTGAACCGGTCGAGGTCGACGAAGAGGACGGCGACCTTCGCGCCAGCCACCCGTGACCGGTGCAACGCCCGGCCGAGGCGATCGACGAACAACGTCCGGTTCGGAAGCTGGGTGATCGGGTCGTAGAACGCCCGGCGCACCAGTTCCGCCTCCGACGCCTCCTTGCGCTCCGCCGTGGCGTAGATGACCCAACTGGGGAAGGCGAGGCCGAGACCGCCGAGCACCGACAGGCCGTGGGCGAGATCCTCGTCGACGAGCGTCGGCGCCCAATCGAGGGCGATGGCGATCTGGCCGAGGCCGATCCCGATGAATGCGAACGAGGCGGCCGGGTACGCGGCCCGCGACCCGAAGCTGCGCACCGAAGACGCGACGCCGTACATGTAGCCGATGGCGAGCATCGGCCCCCACCCCGTCGCGTACATCACGAAGGTGCTGACGCCCATGAGCAGGGCGACCCGGGGGAGGAAGGCGTTGGGGCGCCACACGCGCACCGCCTCGGTCAGCGCCGCGCCGCCGCCGAGGGCGACCACGAGCACCCAGAGCGGCACGTCGGCCATGAGGTCGGCCCGCCCGAGCAGGTAGAAGCCTCCGGCCGTGATGGGCGGCAGGAGGAGGACCTCGGCGAGTCGGCGATGCCGCCCGATGAAGGCACCCAGGCGCATGAACGTCCTATCGGCACGCCGCACGGCCAACACGATAGGACCGGTTCAGAACGTGATGACGCTCCTGGCGCCCTCGCCGGCCGCCATGGCGTCGTAGGCGGCGTTGAGGTCGTCGAGACCGATGCGGGCCGTCACGAGCCGGTCGAGGTCGAGCCGCCCGGCCCGGTACAGTTCGACGAAGCGGGGGAAGTCGCGGTGGGCGTCGGCGGAGCCGTAGACGCAGCCGAGCAGTCGCTTGGCGTCCATGAACAGCTCCATGGCGTTGAACTCGACGGTGGCGTCGGGTCGCCCGGCGCCGACGAGGGTGACCGTCCCACCCTTCGCGGCCATGTCCCACGACGTGCGGATCGTTTCGGGTCGGCCGACGACCTCGAAGGCGTGGTCGGCGCCCCGCCCGCCCGTCGACTCCTTCACGGCGGCGACGGGGTCGGTGGCGGCCGGATCGACGGTGTGGGTGGCGCCGAGGTCGGCGGCCAGCGCCCGCCGCTCGGCGGAGAGGTCGACGGCGACGATCGGCGACGCCCCGGCGAGGACGGCGCCCATCACCGTCGACAGTCCGACGCCGCCGCACCCCACCACGGCGACCGATTGGCCGGGCCGAACCTCGGCGGTGTTCACGACGGCGCCGACCCCGGTGGTGACGGCGCAGCCGATGAGGGCCGCCGCTTCGACCGGCATGTCGGCGGGCACCGGTACGACGGCGTCCTCGAGGACGATGGTCGCCTCGGCGAAGGCCGCCGTCGTCATCCCGGGGAGGATCGCGGTCTCCCCCGACATCCGGGGCGGGACGGAGAAGGCGTCGATCAGGCCCGTGTCGCAGAGGAACGGCTGTCCGGCCAGGCACCAATGACAGCGCCGGCAGGCCGGCATCCACGAGAGGACGACGCGATCACCGGGGGCGACACGGGTGACGCCGTTGCCGACCGCTTCGACCACGCCGGCCCCTTCGTGGCCCAGGATGGCGGGGAGCGGGTGGGGGATGCCGCCGTCGCGCACCGAGAGGTCGGAGTGGCAGACGCCACTGGCGAGCATCCGCAC
>DATLFW010000522.1:0-3472 GCA_035540775.1 Acidimicrobiia bacterium | reverse complement strand
GGTCGGGCCGTACACTCCCGCGGTGGCCACCATCCGCCTCGCCCTGGCGCAGATCGACCTGACGGTCGGCGACCTGGCCGGCAACGCGGAGCGCATCGCCGAGGCCTACGACGACGCCGTTGCCGCGGGCGCCGACCTCGTTGCCTTCCCCGAACTGGCAGTCACCGGCTACCCGCCCGAGGATCTGCTCTTGAAGCCGACCTTCGTGGCGGGCGCGCAGGCGACGCTCGACAGGCTCGCCGCCCGGACGGGAGCGACGGTGGCGGTGATCGGTTTCCCCGAGCCGAATCCCGACGGTCGCCCGTTCAACGCCGCCGCCGTGTGCCGCGACGGGCGCGTCGTGGGCGTGTACCGCAAGCACCGGCTGCCCAACTACGCCGTCTTCGACGAGGCCCGCTATTTCACCCCGGGGAGCGATCTCGGCCCCATCGTCGACGTTGCCGGGGTGCCCGTCGCCGTGTCGGTCTGCGAGGACGTCTGGAGCGCCGACGGGCCGCCCACTCAGCAAGCCGCCGCCGGCGCCCGGCTCGTCGTGAACGTCAACGCCTCGCCGTACCACGCGCGCCGCCAGCGTGAGCGCGAAGCCATGCTGACGGAACGGGCCGGCCAGGCGGGCGTCCCGATCGCCTACGTCAACGCCGTCGGGGGTCAGGACGAGCTGGTCTTCGACGGCGGGTCGATGGTGGTCGTCCCGAACGGCGGCGTGGTCGCCCGGGCGGCACAGATGCGGCCCGACCTGCTCGTCGTCGACCTCGACGTCGATGCCGGCGACGCACCCGGCGCCCGGGTGGAGCCGCTGCTCGACGACGACGCCGAGATGTACGAAGCGCTCGTCGTCGGTACCCGCGACTACGTCTGCAAGAACGGCTTCACCGACGCCCTCATCGGTCTGTCGGGCGGGATCGATTCGTCGCTCGTCGCCGCGATCGCCGCCGACGCCCTCGGCCCCGACCACGTGACCGGCGTCATGATGCCGTCGCGCTACTCGAGCGAGGGCAGCGTCACCGACTCCGAGGCCCTCGTCGCCAACCTCGGCATCCGCTCGCTCACCATCCCCATCGAGCCGGCCCACCAGGCCTTCCTCCAGATGCTCGAGGCCCCGTTCGCCGGGAGCGACCCCGGCATCGCCGAGGAGAACACGCAGGCTCGCATCCGGGGCACCCTCCTCATGGCCCTCTCCAACAAGTTCGGGTGGATCGTGCTCACGACCGGCAACAAGAGCGAGATGGCCGTCGGCTACGCCACCCTCTACGGCGACATGGCCGGTGGATACGCCGTCATCAAGGACGTGCTGAAGACCCGCGTCTACCGCCTCTCGCAATGGCGGAACGAGCAGGAGGGCCGCGAGGTCATCCCTCGGTCGGTCATCGAGAAGCCGCCCTCGGCGGAGCTCCGTCCCGACCAGCGCGACAGCGACTCGCTGCCGCCGTACGAGGTGTTGGACCCGATTCTCCAGGCGTACGTCGAGGGCAACCGGTCGACGAACGAGATCGTGCAGGCCGGGTTCGACCGCGAGACCGTGCGGTCGGTGATCCGGATGGTCGACCGCAACGAGTACAAGCGCCGGCAGGCTCCACCGGGGG
Organism: Acidimicrobiia bacterium; assembly: GCA_035540775.1. Lineage (GTDB taxonomy): Bacteria > Actinomycetota > Acidimicrobiia > IMCC26256 > JACPCJ01 > DATLFW01. Next base: position 1,889 of record DATLFW010000522.1, on the reverse strand, counting down.
TGCGGGTCACACCGCTCGCCTTCGGCAAGGACCGCCGGCTCCCGATCACGAACCGGTGGTCGGCCTGACCCGGGAGGGCGACGGTGGGCAAGGCGCAGGTGAGCAGGGCGGTGCTGATCACGGGCTGCTCGACGGGGATCGGGCGAGCGACGGCCGAGCGCCTGGCGAAGCGGGGGCACCGCGTCTACGCCACGGCCCGCCGGCTCGAGGCCGTCGAGGACCTGAAGGCGGCCGGTTGCGAAACCCTCCGTCTCGACGTGACCGACGAGGCGTCGATGGTCGAAGCGGTCGAGGCGGTGGTGGCCGCGGAAGGGGCCGTCGGAGCGTTGGTGAACAACGCCGGGTACTCGCAGGGCGGGGCCGTCGAGTCGCTCGACATTGACGCCGTCCGCCGCCAGTTCGAGACGAACGTGTTCGGCGCCATCCGCCTCGTCCAGCTCTGCCTCCCCGGGATGCGCGACCAGGGGTGGGGCCGCATCGTCAATGTATCGTCGATGGGCGGGCGCTTCACCCTGCCCGGCGGCGGCGCCTACCACGCCAGCAAGCACGCCCTCGAGGCCTTCTCCGACGCCCTCCGCTGGGAGGTGGCGGGCTTCGGCGTCGGCGTCTCGATCGTCGAGCCCGGCATCGTGCTCACCGACTTCCCGAACGCCCACGCCGAGGCCGTCGACTCGCACACCGACGGCGGCCCGTACGAGGCCTTCAACACGGCCGTGCGGACCCGCGTCGACTCCGCGTACACCGGCCCGCTGGCGAAGCTCGGGACAGGACCGGAGAAAATCGCCCGGGTCATCGAGCGCGCCGTCACGTCGTCCCGGCCCAAGACGCGATACCGGGTCGGCGTCGACGCCCGCTCGATCCTGCTCGTGCGCCGCAGCCTGCCCGACCGGGTCTTCGACACCTTCCTCCGGTCGCAGTACCCCCGCCCCTCCGCCTGAGCCCGCCGGCTCTTGACCAACCGGTCAATTGCGGGTAGAAGCCGTACAGGATTCGACGATCGGGAGGGGCGCTGTGCCCAAGGGGACCCAAGCGCGGGCGAGCTTCGCACCGTGGGACCGCCGGGAACTCCCCGGCCTGTTCACCGTCGAGGAGACGGCCCGCCGGGTGGGCAACTACCGGTGGATCGAGATGCGCCTCTTCGAGGTGCTCGGCGGATGGGTCGCGACGGTGCCCGAGATCGACATCAAGACGATGCTCGGCCGCCACACCTACCACCACGCGTGGCACGCCGAACTCTGGACCAAGCGGCTCCCGGAACTGCGCGAAATGGTGCCGGAGAAGCTGACGCAGCCGGCCAACGCCGAGGTCGAGCGCTTCGTCGAGCTGCTCACCGAGCCGGAGGCGCCGGAGCAGACGATTGAGAAGCTCGTGGGCGTCTACCGCGTCCTCATCCCGCACAAGATCGCCGCCTACACGTACCACCTCAACGGGACGAGCCGGATCACGGACGGCCCCACCATCCGCTCCCTGACCTTCATCCTCCAGGACGAATTCGAAGGATGGCGTGAGGGGGAGATGATGCTCCAGAGCCTGATCGACACCCCCGACGACGTGGAGCGGGCGGCGCGCCGGCAGGCCGAGCTGGAGACGCTGCTGGTCCAAGCGGGAGGAATTGCCGGCCCCGGTAGCATTGGGCTCGGAACGGGCGCATCTGGCAACGGGGCGACGGGCTGAAGGAGGACATGGCATGAGGAAGAGTTGGCCGGTCGAGGAACTCGCCCGCGACGAGCGGTTCCACCGGGTTCCCATCGAGGAGCGGGTCACGGATCCCCGCAACGCCGCCTTCCGCGACCGTGTCGCCAAGGGCGAGATCAAGGCGCCCGGGCGTCTCACTCCCGATCGCCCCGACGCCGCCGACGCCGCCCGCCAGCTCATGCACGGCATCTTCG
>DATLFW010000521.1:0-2344 GCA_035540775.1 Acidimicrobiia bacterium | reverse complement strand
GTTCGGCGGTCACGTCGAATCGCGGTGTGGCGCCGAGGTTCCGCCACTCCCTGCCGGTACCGAGCCACGACCAGAGCGCGTCCACCTCCGGGTTCACCGCCACGCCTTCGGCGAGCGTGAGATCGGACGTCGGGCGCATCGCGGTCAGCCCGATCGACCCGTTCCCGGTCACCAGCTCGCCGGCCATGAGGAACATCCCCGATCCGGCCCGCATCTCGGCGTTGTTCGCGGCCAGCACGAGGTAATGCCGTGGGCCCTCGAAGACGTCGGCGAGCGCGGGCGCCAGGGTGGCCGCCGTGTCGAGCATGGAGCGGATCCGCGCCAGTTCGACGTCGAAGTCGTGTCGAGCGTCGGCGAGCGGGCGGATGAGGCCTCCGCTCGGCCCGAGATCGACGGCGGCGAGTCGCGCCCGGGCGGCGTCGGCGACCCGGCCGGTGCGGCGGAGGAGATCCACCCGCTGCGGCCCGTCGGCCAGCCTGCGCTCGAATCCACCGCCGAGCTCCTCGATCCCGGTGATCGCCGTGTCGAGGAGGAGCGAAGCCGACTCGCTCAGCGACTCCGCCGCGTCGATCTGTCGGCCGGCAACGGGAAGGATGCGAAGGGGCGTCATCCACGGTCGGTCGAGTTCGGAGCGCGCCTCTTCGACGTGGGCGAGGGCGCGCCGCAGCCGGGCCGTCGCCGGCCCGTCGGGATCCAGTGATGCCTCCCGCCGGGCGGCCGCGAGTGCGTGCACGGCTTCGCGCGCTTCGCTCCTGGCGACCCAGGCCGACCGGGCGACGAGGGCGGCCCACGCACCGAGGACGACCACGAGGACGGCGACGGCAACGGCGACGCGTCGACGCCGCCGTCGTGGGCCGCCTTCGGGTTCAGGGGAAGCGGCGTCCACCACGCGCGACAGGTGCCCGGCCCTGCGCATCGGTAAACGACGCCCGGTGGCTCGGCGAGTGCGGCGGGTGGCTTGTGCCGATTGACGGCGTGCGTCAGCCTGTCCACGATCGTCCCTTTCGGGGAATGAGAGAGTGATGGGCGACGAGCAGGCGAGGGGTCGGGAGGGCGCCGAGCGTGCGGCCCCCGCCGCCCAGGCGCGTGACGACCTCGTGGCCGACCTCGACGCCGCGCTGGGTCGCGTCCGGCGCCTCCACTCCCTCCAGCAGGTGTTCATGGCCGCCGTGGCCCACGACCTGAAGGGTCCCGTCAGCGGTATGCGCGTCCTTCTCGAGCACCTCCGGGAACGGGAGACGCGCCGTGTGCCGGCAGAGTGGCGCCGCGCTCGCGCGGTCCTGGAGGAGAACCTCGACGCCGTGCGCCGCATCCTCGACGACCTGGGCTACCTCGGGACCGTGACGGCGGGTTCCTTCGAACCTGCGCCCGAGCCGACCGATCTTGCCGCCATCGTTCGCGACGTCATGCAGTCGGTCGACTTCGACCGGCGCCATGTCGAGATTCGTCTCGATGCTGCGCCCGTCGTGACCGACCCCGGCCTGGCCGCTCGCATCGCCGCCAACGTTCTGCAGAACGCTGCTCGGCACACTCCCGGTCGTGCGCATGTCTGGGTCACGACGGGGAGCACTGCCGCGGGCGCCCGCCTCGCCGTCGCCGACGACGGGCCGGGCCTGCCCCCTTGGGACCTCGAGACCCTCGAGGGGGACGACAGCGTCGCCTCGCGTCGCCTCGGCGGGCTCTTCGTCGTCGCTCGTTTCGTGGAGGCGCTCGGAGGTCGCCTGGCCGCCGGCGATCGCGCCGGTGGTGGTCTCGAAATCGAGGTCACCCTTCCGGGGGAAGGGCCAGACCCCGGGGGGTCTCCGCCTCCCCCGTGAGATCTGCCCAGCCTGAGCCGGTCTTTCCTGTTTGTGGTGCCCGTCGTACACTGAGCGCTCGTCGACCCGGGGGACTCGAACGTGCACGATGGGACGAGCGGCGCGCCGCTCTCCGAATCGGTGCTGGCGCTCGTCGGCCGCTGGTATGCCGCGTCGTTCGAGGCCGCCGAGCACGCGCTGCACCGTTGGCTCGAACCGGCCGTCGTCACCTTCGCCGCTGCCGTCGAGGCCCATCGGAACGGCGAACGCGGTGATCGCACCTCGCTGACGCTCGCCGCTCGAAGCTTCGGCGCGGCACGGGCGTCCGGGGGCTTCACTGCCTCCGACACGCTGCTCGACGCCGCCGCCCTCCTCGACCTCGTGCCCGACGTCGTCCCGGGTGATCGGGAGGCGGTCGAGCGAGCCGTCACCGACGGATGGTGTGGCGTCAACCCGAAGGTCGGTGAGGTGTTCGCCAGCCGGGCAGGACTGGCTCTGCGGATGCGCTCGCTCTACCACTGGGCAGGGCCGGGCAACGTCGGGCGGGG
>DATLFW010000520.1:0-6046 GCA_035540775.1 Acidimicrobiia bacterium | reverse complement strand
GTCCGCAACGTCAGCGTGCACTACGGCCAGATTCAGGGTCTGCGGGACGTGAGTCTCGCCATCCGGCCGGGTGAGGTCATCGCCCTCCTCGGCGCCAACGGTGCCGGGAAGTCGTCGACGCTGAAGGCGATCTCCGGGATGGTGGCCCCGAGTGGTGGCGAGATCGTCTTCAAGGGCGAGCAGATCGGCGGGCTGAAGGCCCACCAAGTCGTGAAGCACGGCATCGCGCACGTGCCCGAAGGGCGGGAACTGTTCCCGTCGATGACGGTCGAGGAGAACCTCCGCCTCGGCTACTGGCCGCAGCGCAAGACCGAGTCGGGGACGTTCGAGCACGCGCTCGATCGCATCTACTCGACCTTCCCGCGCCTCGCCGAGCGACGTTCGCAGGCGGCGGGGACGATGTCTGGTGGCGAGCAGCAGATGCTCGTCTTCGGCCGGGCGCTGATGTCGAATCCCGACCTGCTCCTCGTCGACGAGATGAGCCTTGGGCTGGCCCCCCTCATCGTCCAGATCCTCTTCGACGCCGTCGAGGCGATCCACGGGGAGGGCAAGACCGTCATCATCGTCGAGCAGTTCGTCCACAAGGCCTTGAAGCACGCCCAGCGGGCGTACGTGCTCGGCAAGGGCGAAGTGGTGCTCGAGTCGACGTCCGAGAAGCTCCGCAACGATCCGAACCTCCTCGCTGCGTACCTCGGCGGTGCCGAGGGCGGCATCGAGGAGGCTGTGGAGGCGGCACCCGCTCGACGGTCGTCGGGCGGCGCGCGTCGGAGCGGGCCGCGAGCGGCACGCACGCGCCGTTCGTAGGAGGGCAGAAGCGGCGCGACGTCCCGCCGCCTCGTGCGTACAACCGGTAGCGAACCCACCGTGCCCGCACTCCTCCGACGACCTCGCACGGCCACCGACTTCAGGGAGTTCCGACCTCCGATGTCCCACACCATCATCCGACGCGCCTCCATGGCGGCCTCCGGGGTCCTCGTGGCCGTGCTCGGCCTCACCGCCGTGCCCGTGACGAGCGGCGCCGTCACGGGCGGCCTGCCGACCGAGACGACGCTCACGGTCCCTCCGCCGCTCCAGGGCGTCGTCGACGAGGTCAACAACACGATCGATCCGACGACGACGACGACGACGACCACCACCACGTCCTCGACCACGACCACGTCGTCGACCACGACCACGTCGTCGACGATCACCACGACCACGACCACGGTTCCCCTCGACAAGAGGGTCGAGAAGAAGGTCGACGAGGCGAAGCAGAAGGTCGCCGAGACGGTCGACGAGGTGACCGGGCCGCACGAACACCACGTCCCGTCGGTCGCCGAACTCATCGACGACTACCGGCGAACCGACTTCCCGCACTACACGCCGGTGTTCGGACGGCGGTCGACGGCGAAGGTCGTCGAACTCCTCGCCGGAGCACCGTTCGAGACGCTCGCGCGGATCCTGGTGCCGTTCCCCGTTGCCGGGCCCGCGAACTACTCCGACGACTGGGGCGCCCCACGGCACAGCCCGTCGTTCCACCTCCACGAGGGCACCGACATCTTCGCCGCTCGAGGCACGCCGGTGATCGCCACGACAGAGGGCACGATCACCCGCATCAGCCTCGGCACGAAGGTCGGTGGCAACAGCGTCTACCTCACCGCTACCGACGGGACCTACTACTACTACGCCCACCTCGACACCGTGTCGCCCCTCATCCGCGAGGGCGTGCGTGTGCGAGCCGGGAGGACGCTCGGGACAGTGGGTGACAGCGGCAACGCCAAGGGCACGCCGCCGCACCTTCACTTCGAGATCCACCCCCGAGGCGGAGGGCCCGTTCCCCCAGCGCCGTACCTCGACGCCTGGCTGGCGTCGGCCGAGGCCCGGGCTGCGAACTACGTCGGGGGCGGGAACGGAGCCGTTCCGGTTCCCGAGGGTGTTCCCGCCACGCCGCCGGCGCCCCGTCCGACGGAATTGGCAACCTTCGCAGCCGCCCCGGCGCCGTCCACCTCGAACCTGGCCGGCATCCTCGTCTTCCTGGTGCCGGTCGCACTCTTCCTCGTCAGCCGCCGGCACAAGGCAATGGCGATCCTCAACCGGTTGGAGGCGTTGGCGAGAGCGGAAAACGTCCGCGACGTCGGAGGTCCTCGGACGTAAAACCAGGGTGAGGATCTCTCAGCTCCTCAGAACCCGCACGTCAGGGGGCTGGCGCAGCGGCGAGCGCACGATGGTGCGGTGGCCATCGGCGCCGTCAGAGCGGGGCCCAGAACCTCGACGGGCGGATTGGGTGCGGGTCGGCGTCTGTGCGGCGCCTACCGGAACGATGACCCCCCGGGTCGGTTGTCGACCGAGACGCCGGCCTGCACCTCTTTCGTCGGCACCGGTGACGGTGTCGGCAACCCGGGCTGACCCGGCCTCGCGACCGGTCCGTACGGCCTTCGCCGCTCGGGTCCATTCGGAACCCACAATCAAACGTGTGGCTGCGGCGAGCGGTCACTGAACCAGGAGGAACCTCCAAATGCTTCGCAAGCTCCTCATCGCAGCAGCGGCCACCGTGGTGGCAGCCTCGCTGTCTCCGACATCGGCGCAGGCCGCTCCCCAGGACACCGCTGGTGTCGTGATCTTCACGGGTGACGCCTACGTCGGGAGTCAGGCCTACCAGGGTGCGCCCGGCCAGGGCCTCTGCCTCCCCGGCATGACCGCCTCTGCCGGTGCGTGTGTCGTCAACCCCAACCTGGCACCCGGGCCCAACGGGTGGGTCTTCGACGTTCCCGGTCAGGACGTCGCCCTGCCGCTCGGCGTGGGCAAACTGACTGGCTCCTGCAACGCCTACGGGCGCTTCGGCGGCATCCCCGTCGTCACATCGGACATCCCCGGCGTCGCGAGCGGGAACTGCCACATCAACGCCGACGGTCTCACCGGGGCAGTGAGCACGGTGAACGCCGGGGCGTCCTGCGCCATGGGATCCGGCTGGAGCAGCGCCGGAACTCCCGACACGTTCCAGGTCGAGGGCGTCCCCGCGGGGCCGCTGTACACGGAGTGGGTCGCCAGCGCCGGCACCCTCTTGCCGATCGTCGGCTCGGCCGTCTACAACGGCCAGACTGCCGGTTACGCCGGCCTCGTGGTGGTGAATGCCAGCCCGCAGAGCCCGAGCGGTGTTCCCTGTGTGAACGAGCCCGCCACCACCTTCACAGTGATCGGCGTGGTCGCTGCCGGGGAAGCGGTGCCGGACCTGTCCGGCGTCGCCTGACCGAAAGGCACGACGATTGACACACGGGTCGGGTCACCTTGGTGACCCGACCCGTGGTCGTTTCGCGCTGGGCGCGACACCGCCAGGGTTCGTCCGTCATTCCGTCGAATTCTCACGTAGAGGCGCGCGCTGGCGCGTCCGATCCCACGAAGGGACTCCCGTGCGGAAGCTGCTCGCCGTCGTCGGCGCACTCCTGATCGCCGGTTTGCTGTCGCCCACGGCGGCGCGTGCGGCGGAACGCGTGACGGTCACCGTGAACGGCACGCTCACTATGTGGGACCGGTGGGAGTGCGTGTCGCCCACCAGCGATCCCTCGTGCGCCCAGAACGGCGGTGGGACGCCGGAAGCCCGCCCTCTGAGGCTCTACGCCCCTGTGTCGCCCTCGTGCGTCGCGGGGACGCTCCTGTGCCCTGACGACACGATCTATTGGCGCTTCGGGGCGGCGGACAACCCGAACGCCCCGGTGCCCTGCCTCGTCGGGCACGGCTCGAGCGGGTCGTCACCCTGCCGGGTCTACGGCTTCGGGACGTTCTCGAACTCCTCGCCGACCGGCCCCATGTGTGGCTTCACGCAGGGTTCGCTGGTCGTGAACGTGAAGGTCGGATCGGTGGAGGAGGAGGTCGGCGGGTCGGGGAATCTCCATGCCGGCCCGGTCATCGGCGCCTGGCCCCTGTCTCAGGAGCAGCCGCCGTTCGGCGGCAAGGGGGCAGCCGTCCTGACCGCCTCGTCGGTGCCGACGTGCGGCCTCAACCCGCTCGACGGGTTCGCCGGCACGCACAAGATGAACGTGGCGATCACCTTCACCTGGACCAACCAGGTCTGACGCTTTCACCCGTCTTGGGGGACTTCTGACCGCTCTGCGGGCACAACTCCCCGAGACGCAAGGGAGCGGGGTCCTCAGGCGGGCAGGGAAGGCTGAGGCCCAGTTGCCCGCCGCCAGGCGCCCAGGCCGATCCACGTCCACCACGGGATGCGGACCGCCAGCCACGCCATCTCCGACCAGCGGTCGTGGACGAGTGCCTGCCAGACGGCACTGGTGACGGCGAGGGCGAGCACGAGGGCGGCGACGGCGGCGAGCGCCGCCCATCCCCGGTGGAGCGTTGCCCGACCGGCCGCCCCGTGCGGCGATGCGCTCAGCGGACCTTCGAGCGCAACTCGGCGACCGTCGAGAGGTCGAGCTCAGGGGCGGCCGGAGGTTCGGGGACCGGCGGCGGCCCGTCCTCACCTTCGAACGTCGGGTCGTAGATCTCCATGGCGCCTCGCAGGGCGACGGGGTCGCCGTCGAGGACGTCACGGCAGTTGTTGCTTCCCGTGATGGTGAACACGCCGTAACCGTGCACCACCATCGTCGAGGTGTGCCGCTGGAGGTGGACGACGATCTCCGATCCCGTCCCGTCGATCTCCACTCCGAGCCACGTGGGTGTCTCGGGAGTGCTCCCGGCGTTCGGGTCGAGGGCCAGGCGGCCGCTGCGGTTGTCCCGCACCGACTTGCCGGCGCACACGTTGCTGACCTCGTCCCCGCTGAGCGTGGACCACCAGCCGAGCGACGCTCCGGTGGGAACGGTCGACGTGCCTCGCTCGTAGACGAAGCTACACCGAGCGTTCTGCGACGTACCGAGGCGGTAGGTCCCGTTACCGTTGCGGGTCAGCGAGACCTCCATGGGGGTCGGGGTGTAGGCGAGGGGGTTTCCGAGATCAGGCCCCGGACAGGAAGCAGCCCAGACGATGACCGTGGTCCCGGGGCCGTCCGCCGAAGCGGGGGAGGCGGCGGCGACGGTGAAGGTGCCGGCAGCGACGAGGGCGGCGAGGAGCGTGCGGAAACGGCTGGCCATGGGGGGAACATTGGCGGTTTCCGGTGCGGCTTCCTGCACCTGGCCTCCCCGAATGCCCAAGTTGTCCGAGTTGCTCCGGTTTCGCCCGCCTCAGCAGCGGTCAGACCAGGTGATGCCGTCGTTCCGGGAGCACATGATCCCGCCGCCGCGAGGCGCTGCGTAGACCCGGTCGGCAGTGGCGACGACCGCGTCGGCGCCGTCGACGAGCGACGTTCCGCTTCCGACGACCGTCCACGTGACCCCGCCGTCGTGCGAGCGGACCACACCGCCTCCATCTGAGGCCCCGGCGACGGAAGCGAAGATGGTGCCCGCTCCGTTGTCGGAAAGGCCGGTGACGCGACCGTCGAGCGGCAGCGTGACGGGGGCGAAGGTCACGCCGGCGTCCGGCGAGCGGTACATCCGCTCGCCGTACCAGGCGAACACGAGCGATGCGTCGCTCTTGGGAACGGCGACTCGAGGAGTCCCATCGAGTTCGGGCAGCGCAACGGCGTCGTCCGCTGCGCACCACCCGTCGTCACAGACGAACACCGTCGGGGTGTCGTCCGAGAGGCCGGTCGTGCCAGCGTACATCCGCTCGTTCGTGGCGAACTGGGGATCGAAGGCGAAGTACGCCAGGTTGCCGGGGAGGCCCATGGCGAGCGGGGCCGCGACCTCGGTGGCGGCGTCGAACGTCCAGTTCGGAGCCGCACCCAGGTACAGGTGCTTGGTGGGCGTCTGGTTGTAAGCCGGCGACACGGCGGCCGGACCGTCGTACGAGGCGGCCAGAGCCTGGTGGAAGTGCTTCCCTCCGTCGTCGGAGACCTGGACGCCCGTCGCTCCCACGGCGAACAGCTTGCGGCCGTCGGAGTTGGCCGGCACGAGGATGGTGTGCGCCCGAAGGCCGTCGGCCTTCAGCCGCGTCCACGACCGTCCGCCGTCGGAGCTCCTCCAGAGCACGGTGCACGAGTCGTCGCCGCACGTGCTGCCGACGGCGTAGACGCTGTAGTTG
>DATLFW010000519.1:0-4578 GCA_035540775.1 Acidimicrobiia bacterium | reverse complement strand
AGGAAGGTGGCGGCGGCCAGGAGCCCCCAGATCGCGGCCCCGGTCGCCAGGTGGGCCGTTCGGGTCGCCTCGCTCAGTTCGGTCCAGATGTTGCCCGCACCGAGGAGGAACTGGACCCCGAAGAGGGCGACCGCCCCGTAGATCAGGCGGCGAACGGTCTGCGGGGCGCGGCGTCGGGCGACGGCCGCAAGCGCCAGGACGGCGACGCCTGCCACCCCGGCCAGCATGCGGTGGAGCCCGTGCAGCCATCCCAGCTCGCCCCGCCCGATGGGCACGACACCCCCGTCGAACAGCGGCCAGTCGGTGAAGGCGAGACCGGCTTCACGGCCGCTCATGTACGACCCGAGCAGCATCACCGCGAGAGCGGTGAGGGCCACGGCGCCGCTCGCCTTCGCCAGCCCGCGGTCAGGTGGGTCGCTCTCGGAGGGTGGCGGGGTGACGAGGTTCACCAGCAGGAACAGCAGGATGGCGCCCAGCGTCATCGCGAGAAGCAGGTGGGCGACCACCGACTCGGCGTGCAGCTCGAGCGCCACGACGAGGGCGCCGAGGAGCGCCTGGGCAAAGACCAGGGGGACGGTGGCGACCGCAGGCCGGAAGATCTCCGGACGGTGGCGGGCGTGCCGCCAGGCGAGGACGGCGATGACGATGGTGAGGGCGATGACGATCGAGGCAATGAACCGGTGCGAGAACTCGATGCGGGCGTGGAAGTCGTCGGGCGGGATCAACCGCCCGTGGCACCGAGGCCAGTCGGGACAACCGAGGCCGGACTCGGTCGCACGCACCAACCCGCCGGCCGTCACCAGCACGAAGGTGACGACGATGCTGGCGATCGTGGTCCGCCTCAGCGCCGTCACGGCTCGACCTCGAAGGTGGCTTCCATCCCGTTGGCCCGGTGACCGGCGATGTCGCAATACAGGCGGTAGTCACCCGGCTCGAGCGTCACGCTGCCGACGGCGACGTCACCCTTCTTGTCGACCTGGAGGCGCTCCCACCCCTCGACGGTCTCGCCATTCGTCGTCTCGATCACCAGCGTGTGAGGGATCGCGCCGGCGTTCTCGTACGCGACGGTGAGCTCGCCCGCAGTCGCCGTGTAGTGGTCCTGCGGGAACTTGATGTCGTCGGCCACCACCGTGAGATCGGCGGCGCTCGTGGAAGGACGCGTACTCGGCGCGCCCGAGTCCACCGCTCCGTCGTCGTCGCCGCACGCGGGCAGGACGACGAGACCGGCGGCGACGGCGAGAAGGGCGAAGCGGGGCACGCGCACGGGCATGGAGCTCCTTCGAGAAGTGCAACGGCGATCGTACCGATCCCGAGGGGGTCCGAAGGACTCGGGTCCGGGCACGGGAGACCAAGGGCACACGGCTAACCTCGCCCCATGGCCACGCCCCGAAAGCGCCCCGTGGAGCCCGTCGACGACCTGCCCACGGCGGGTGACGAAGCCACGGACGGAAGCCCCGATGAGCGCACGCATTCGGTGCGGATGACCGCCGATCGGATCATGGTCTCGCAGGGACGGGGCCCGGGCGAGCGCCGTTCCCGGGCCGGCATCGTGATCCCCGCCACCGCCGCCGTGAGTCGCCGGCTGGTCTGGGGCGAAGCGGTCGGTACCGGTCCGACCGTCCGCAACATCGAAACAGGCGACCAGGTGCTGTTCTCGCCCGAGGACGCCTACGAGGTCGATCTCCGGGGCGACGCCTACCTGATCGTGCGAGAGCGCGACGTGCACGCCGTGGCGTCGGAACGGCGCGAGGGCCAGACGGGGCTGTACCTCTAGGACCCCCGGGCAGTCATGACGCGCATCGCACCCGACGCCATGTTCGGGCCCGACACCGTCTCGGCCAGCGTCATCTCGGAGTCGGTCCTGCTCCTCGGTGGGCCCCGGGCGCTCCTCCTGCAACTCGCCCATCCCAAGGTGGCGGCGGGCGTCGACGACTACTCCGACTTCGAAGCCGACCCCTTCGGCCGCCTCCGCCGCACGCTCGACGCCATGGAGACGATCTCGTTCGGCACGAGAGACGAAGCGGCGGGCGTCCTCGCCCGCCTCGGAAGGGTGCACGACGCCGTTGCCGGCGAACTGCCGGGGGGCGAGGCGTATGCCGCCAACGACCCGGCGCTCCTCTTCTGGGTGCATGCCACCCTGGTCGACACGGTGCTCGAAGTCGAGCGGCGCTACCTCGGGCGGCTCGACGGCGACGAGCGGGCTGCCTTCTACGACGAGTCGCGCCGACTCGCGGCCGCCTTCGGCGTGCCCGACGACCTGGTGCCGCCCGACCTCCCCGCCTTCGAGGCGTGGATGGACGAGTTGTTCCACTCGCTCGAGGTGAGCGACGTGGCGCGCCGCCTGTCGCGCTCGATCCTCTGGCCCCGGATCCCCCTCGTGCCGCGCCCGTTCTGGGAGCCGCTGCGGATGGTCACCGTCGACATGCTGCCGCGGCCGATCCGTGAGGGCTACGGCCTCGCTTGGGACGGGCGCCGCAAGCGCGTCGTGCGCTCGTCGCAGGCCGTCGTCCGGGCGGTCCTGCCCCGGCTGCCCGACCTCGTGCGCAACTTCCCGCACCACGCTCGGCGCGCTCTGGCGGGTTAGCGTCCTCCGCCATGGTCTTCGACGCCACGACGGCAATGCGTCTCGACGGAAAGGTCGCCCTCGTGACGGGGGGAACACGGGGAATCGGCCGGGGGATCGCCGAGGCCTTCGTGGCGGCCGGCGCGGCGGTGTGCGTCACCGCCCGCAAGGCCGAGGAATTGGAGGAGACTGTGTCGGCCCTCGAAGCGATGGGTGGCACTGCCACGGCGCACCAGGGGTCGGCCGGGACCGTCGAGGTCGCCGACGAGGGCGTCGCCCACTGCGTGTCGACGCTCGGTGCGTGCGACATCCTCGTCAACAACGCCGCGACCAACCCGTACTTCGGTGCCCTCGTCGATGCGGAGCCGGCAACCGTGCGCAAGACGTGGCAGGTCAACCAGGAAGGGCCGCTGTGGTACGTCCAGGCCGCCTGGCGCCATTGGATGCGCGACCACGGCGGGGCCGTCGTGAACGTCGCCTCGATCGGCGGAATGCGCAACGGGGCGTTCCTCGGCGCCTACAACATCTCGAAGGCGGCCCTCATCCACATGACGCGCCAGCTGGCCGTCGAGATGGCACCGTCGGTGCGCGTGAACGCGGTGGCGCCGGCCGTCGTGAAGACGCACTTCGCCCGCGCACTCTGGGAGCGTGACGAGGAGGCGGCGATCCGCCAGCACCCGGTCGGGCGGCTCGGTACGCCCGACGACGTCGCCGGCGCCGTGCTGTGGCTGGTGTCGGAGGCCGGCTCCTGGGCGACCGGGGAGGTCCTCGTCGTCGACGGCGGCGCCTCCCTCTGACCCGCTTTCTGCTACCCCCTTCCTCCGCCGTCCCCTCGCCGTCTTGGGGGACTTCCGTCCGCAATGGGGACACAACTCCCCCAAGACGGGAATGGGGGGCGGTCAGACGGGGGTGATGCCGTGGCGGTGGCGCTGTGCGAGTTCGGCATAGGCCGGCGGGTTGGCCGTGACCCAGAACTCCGACGGGGTTCCCTCGATCGAGCGCTTCACGGTCGCAGGAACGCCGGCGGCCAGGACCCCGGGCGGCACCTCCATGCCGGATGGGACCACCGACCCGGCGGCCACCAGCGAACGGGCGCCGACAGTGGCCCCGTCGAGCACGATGCTCCCGTTCGCCACCAGGCACTCCTCGCCGAGCAGGGCGCCGTGGACGACGCAGTTGTGCGCAACGGTGGCGCCTGGCCCCACTTCGGTGACGTGCCCCGGCGGGCCGTGCAGCACGGCCCCGTCCTGGACGTTGGCACCACGGCGGACGACGACGGGCCCGAAGTCGGCCCGGATCACCGCTCCGTACCAGACCGAGGCACCCTCCTCGACGACGACCTCGCCGATGAGGCTCGCCGTCGGTGCGATGAAGGCCGTTTCGTGGACGGAGGGCACCTTGCCCTCGAAGGCGTAGAGCGGCACGCAGGATCTCCTCGATCGGTGACCGGGCAGGGGACGCGTCAGAGATAGGCCCGGGCGACGTCGAGGGCGGCGTCGGCGAGCGGGCCGGAGGCGGTCAGGTCGGGCGCCTCCGCACGCGTGATCCGCTGCACGAAGAGGCGGCAGAACTGCCCCGCCGGGCCGGTGATGCGGTTGCCGGCATCGTCAGGGCCGGCGGTGAAGCGGGCCCCGGACGGGAGGTCGAGTTCGACGCGCAGCTCGCCGGGCGGCGCCTCCCGGCCGGCGACGCCGAACGCGTAGGGGAGCGCGCGCACGCCGATCCAGGCGACGTGCCGGAGGCGGTCGGTGTCGACCGGCTCGGAGCCGAGCGCCTCGTACACGTCGAGGCCGTGCGCCCACGTCTCCATCAGCCGGGCGGTGACAAGGGAGGTCACGCTCATCCCGATGCCCCACGGCACCCGCTGGTCGGGTGGCGCCCCTGCCAGCGCCTCGCGCTCGGCGGCCGACGACGTCCGCCACCAGGCGAGCACCTCCGGCCCGGCCATGGAGCGGCCCCGGTCGAGCCCCTGCTGGTTGAACCCCTCCGGCCCCTTGACGTCGAGTTCCTTCGGG
>DATLFW010000518.1:0-4402 GCA_035540775.1 Acidimicrobiia bacterium | reverse complement strand
TCTTCGTGCTGGGTGCCCTCGTGGGTGTGCGAGCGAAGGGTCCGGCGCTGCCGCGGGCGGCGGGGCGGATGCCCGGGCAGTTCAAGGCCGGGCTGTCGTACGTCCGGGAACGGACGGGCCTGCTGTTGGCCGTGGTGATGGTCGGGTTCGCCGGGGTGCTCGGGGCGCCGATCGTGCAGTTCACGCCTGTGTTCGCCCGTGACGTGTTCGAGGTGGGGGAGGCGGCGTACGGCTTCCTGGCGGCGTCGCTCGGGATCGGGGCGGTGTTCGGGGCGGTCGTGCTCGGGGCCTACGGCGACGGGACGCGGCGGTCACGGCTCGCCGCCGGCGGGCTGTTGACGTACGGGGCGGCGGCTGGCGTGATGGCCGTGGCGCCGGTGTACGGGCTCGGCGTTGCGGCCCTCCTCGTGATGGGCGTGGGCTACATCGTGTTGGCGAGCGCGTTGAACACGTCGATCCAGCTGATGGTGGCGGAGGAGATGCGGGGCCGCACCATGGCCATCTATCTGATGGCGTTCACGGGCGGATACCCGATCGGCGCGCTCATCCAAGGGCGGATCGCCGACGCCGTCGGTGTGCAGGCGACGGTCGGGGGCGCGTCGCTGCTGCTGGTGGTGGTGTCGCTGTACCTGCTGTCACGCGCCGACCTGATCGACCGCCTCGACGCCGACCCGGCCGACGGCGTCACCGACGCGGCGCCGCCCGTCTCGGGCGCCGTCCTCCCCGCCGGCCGCTGACGCTTCCGTGCGGGCGAGCACGCCCGGCGTGCGGGGTGCGGGGCACGCGGGCGAGCGAGGCGTTGTTGTCACACCCGGTGGGCACACTGGGAGCCATGGGGATGCCCGCCACGTTGCGCTTCGCCCGGGTCGCCCGGGTGCTCACCGGCGAGGCGCGCCGTCTCGGGCTCGAACCCCCCGGCTTTCGCTCGCCACCCGGTGTCGCCGGCACCGACCGCACCATCCGCCGGGTGCGCACCGGGTCGGTCGTGGCGGTGCGTCTGCGTGACCGGCCCTTCGATGCCGTGGTCGCCGACATGGTCGAAGGCGTGCTGCGGGCCAACGCCCTCTCGGGCGACGCCGCCCGCGCGACGCGCGTGCGCCTCCTCCAGGCCCTCCAGGCCGACCCCGAGCCTCCCGGCCACGTCGCCGACGCCGCCTGACCCGCACCGGGCATACTCGTCACCGCCCGCCCGGGTGGTGGAACGGCAGACACGGGCCGCTTAAACCGGCCTGTCCGCAAGGACGTGGGGGTTCAAGTCCCTCCCCGGGCACTCCAAGGCATATCGCGTCGGCCCTGCCGGCGATCAGACCCCCTCGTCCCTCGACAGCGGGTGGTACTTCTCCACCTCCGAGTTCAGCTCCGCCCCCAGCACCACGGCGAACGAGGTGAGGTAGAGCCAGAGGAGGACGATGATCGGGGTGGCGAGGGAGCCGTAGGTGGTGTCGCCGCGGATGGCCCAGGCGGCGTAGAGGCGGAGGGCGGTGGAGCCGGCGAGCCAGATCGCCACGGCCAGCACGGCGCCCGGGAGGTCGCGGCGCCACGGCGTCCACCAGGGTGCGGCCACGTGGTAGAGGGTGGCGAGCAGCGACGCCGCCACGACGCCGACGACCGGCCAGTAGGCCACCTTCCAGAAGGCGGCGAACCCGGGCACGTCGAGCAACTCGCCCAGGTTGGGCCCCAGTACCAGGGCTGGAATCACGACCAGGCCGGCCACCAGCCCGGCCACCGTGAGGCCGAGCGCAATGAGCCGCCGCTTCCAACCGGGCCGCGGCTCGAGGTCGTAGGCCATGGTGATCGAGTGCATGGCGATCGCGGTGGCCCTCGACCCCGCCCACAGGGCGAGCGCGAACCCGAGGAGGGCGACGTCGGCCCGGCCGTCCTCCACGATCCCGTCGACACTCGGCTCGATGGATTCCTCGATCGTCCGGGGGGACAGGAACTGCTCGGCCGCCTCGATGACCCACTCGCGGACCTGCGTCGTGTCGAGGGGGCCGACGTCGGCGACGAATCCCAACAGCCCGAGGAGCGCGAGCAGGAGGGGCGGCAGGGCGAGGAGGGAGTAGAAGGCGACCTCGGCGGCCAGACCTGGTGCCCGGTCGCGGACGGCGTCACGGGCGGTCGCTACGGCAAGTGTTCGGGCAGACCGCCACAGGTTGCGCGGTGCCCAGGGGGAGCCGTCCCGCGGCAGGCGCTCCTCGGCCGGAGCGTCGACGTCGGGACCGCTCGTCGTCACGAGTCGTCGAATGCCCCGTGGCGACCGGCCCCACCCGCGAAGCGCTGGGCGCCGGCCTGCGTTTCACCGGAACGGATGACGTCGATACCTCGCCGATACTCATTGCGGATGGCGTCGTCGAGCTCCAGGCCCCACTGCTCGTACGACGAGAGGCGGTCGGAGCGCATGCAACCCTGCGGGAAGGCGGCCAACTCCTCGCCGAGCGCGACGGCCGCTTCGAGCGCCGCGCCCGGCTCAGTCAGGCGGTTGGCGAGTCCCATACGGAGCGCCTCGTCGCCCGACACGCCTCTCCCCGTGAGGATGAGGTCGAGGGCGTGGCTGTGCCCGACCAGCCGGGGGAGGCGGACGGTGCCGCCGTCGATGAGCGGAACGCCCCACCGCCGGCAGAACACGCCGAACACGGCATCCTCGGCGGCGACGCGGAGGTCGCACCACAGGGCGAGTTCCAGACCGCCGGCCACGGCGTGGCCCTCGACCGCGGCGATCACCGGCTTCGACAGCAGCATGCGGGACGGGCCCATCGGTCCGTCGCCGTCCTCGTCGATCCTCGGCGCCCCGCCCTCGGCCACCGACTTCAGGTCGTAGCCGGCGCAGAACGTGCCGCTCGCCCCGGTGAGCACCGCCACCGCCGCCGACTCGTCGGCGTCGAACGCCCGGAAGGCCTCCGCCAGCGCCACCGCCGTCGGGCCGTCGACGGCGTTGCGCACCTCGGGCCGATCGATCGTCACGACCGTCACCGGCCCCCGCTGCTCGCGCCGGACGGTGTCGCCTCCGCTCACGCCGACTCCCGCTCGGCGAGGTCGAACGCCGAGGCCGCGGCCGCCATCCGCCCGGCGTCGAGGTGTGCGGTCTCGTTGACGCTCACCACCGAGCGGACGCCGTTGCGCGACGCCACCACCCGGTGGATCGAGGCGTAGCCCGGATAGAACCAGAGGTACCGGTCGATCCCGAGGATGTCGGCCAGGTAGGTGTTGATGGCGCCGCCGTGGGTGAAGGCGACGACCCGGCGGCCCGGGTTGGCGGCGATCAGCCCGTCGAGCGCACCGACGACCTGGTTCCGGAACTCGTGCGGGTCCATCCACCCGTCGATCTCGCTCCAGTGCCCGTCGACCATCGCCTGCCATTTCTCGTGGTCACGAGGCATCTCCTCGAACGGGATGTAGGAGGCGTCTCGGGCGTCGAACTCGCCGATCCCGTCGACGATCTCGACGCCGAGCCCGAGGGCGTCGGCGAGGGGTTCGGCCGTCTGGCGTGCCCGCAGCAGTGGGCTGCTCACGACGAGGTCGACGGTCTCCCGGGCCAACCAGGCGGCGGTCCGCCCCGCGTTCACCCGCCCCACGTCGGTGAGGGGCGGATCGGCCGATGCTTGGGCGCCCGGAGCCGGCGCCGTGGCGGCGTCGATCCGGACCGGTTCGGCGTGGCGCACGAGGATGAGGTCCACGGGGCCGGAGGGTACCGGAGCGATCAGGACAGCGGGATGCCGAGGGCGGCTTCGAGTTCCTCGAGTGCCGTGCGCGGGTCGACGACCTTGATGGTGTGCATCCCGAGCTCGCGAGCGGGCTTGAGGTTGACGCCGAGGTCGTCGAGGAAGACCGACGCGTCTGGTGTCACGCCGAGTCGCTCGCACGTCAGGTGGTAGATGCGGGGGTCGGGCTTCCGCAGGCCTTCGACGGCCGACTCCACCAGCACGTCGAAGAGGGGGGCCAGCGCCGACGCCGATCGCTCCCGCACGTCGTCGGGGTCGGCCCAGTTGTTGGTGAGCCCGGCGGTGCGAAGCCCGGCGTCGCGGATCCGCTCGATGGCGGTCACCATCTCGGGGCGGGGAGACGGGTCGGCCAGCAGCCGGGTCATCACCTCGACGCCCGACACGCGGTCACCGCCCGCCGCCCGGCACTCCTCCTCGAAGGCGGCGACGAAGGCGTCGAAGGGCAGCTCACCCCGTTCGTGCCGCGCCCATGCGCCGTGGTCGCCCGACGCATGCACGACCCTCCGGATGAAGCCCACATCGAGGCCCAGCTCCTCCTCGTAGCGGGCCCACGCCTCGAAGGGCGACGGCAGGATCACCCCGCCGAGATCGAAGATGACGGCCTCGAATGCCACGGCCGGCACCGTAGCGGCCGGCCCCGCCCCGCCCGGGACTCGAACGTGACCCCCGGAGCCGTGCATAGC
>DATLFW010000517.1:0-2305 GCA_035540775.1 Acidimicrobiia bacterium | reverse complement strand
GCCCGGACACGTCGTGGTCGTCGTCGGCGACGTCGTGGTCGTCGCGCCGCTCCCCGAACCGGGCGATCCGGGGATGGTGAGGTACTCGATCGGCGACTGCCCGCCCACCGAGACGAACGTCGACAACCCGACGACGTTGGGGACGGCCGTTTCCGAGTACTGCGCCGGGTCGTACTCCACGAAGACCGTCAGGCGCTTGTGGTCGTCACCGACGAGGTTGTCGACGAGCGTGACGTACACGGTCACGCCGTACGTGCCGCCGTCGCGCTCGTCGGTCCAGGAGTGGGTCGGGAACGTCGGGTTGACGGCGGCAACGAGCGGCTCGGCGGTGCCGCCGAGTGGCGTGTACGTGAAGTTGGGGGCGGTGCCCGAGATCCGGGGGTCGGAGGCGAGGGTGACATCGCCGCTCACGTCGTGACCGATGTCGCGGAACGGCACGGCGCGGGCCCGTTCGATGATCTCCTTGCCCACTCCGATGGCCGCGCTGCGTTGCCGGCCCGTGAGGAGGCCGCGGACGCCGGTGTTCAGCGAAGCCAGGAGTCCGAGGACGACCGAGAACACGACGCCGAGGGCGACCGCCGTCTCGACGATCGAGAACCCCGATTCGTCGCGCAGTCGCACCATCGCTCATCCCCGCGTCGCGGCCTGCTCCCGGCATCGACCCGCTCGCCACGGTGAGTGATACGGGTGCGTCAGGTCTGCGCAGAGCGGGAGGCACCGTCCAGAGTGTCCGTCCGGGAATTGCCACGGAGTGCGAAGTTCGGCCCCGTGGTCGCGTCCGGCGACAGCAACGCCGGACGACGTCTCACACGCCGGCGCGCGTGCCCTTCCCCGGGACGACGCGGTACGCCTCGAACACCGAGTCGACGCGCTTGATGGCGTGGATGATGGAGTCGAGGTGGCTCGGGTCGGCGAGTTCGAAGTCGAACTTCAGCGTCGCCACCCGGTCGTCGGAGACGACGGTGCTGGCGTTGACGATGTTGACGTGGTGCTCGGACACGACGTCGGCGACATCGCGCAGCAACTTCGAGCGGTCGAGCGCCTCGACCTGGATGGAGACGACGTACGTCGCCTGGACGTCGGAGTCCCACTCCACCTCGATCAGGCGGTCGACCTGGCTGGCGAGGCTCTCGGCGTTGGCGCAGTCGTTGCGGTGCACCGACACTCCACGACCGCGGGTGACGAAGCCGATGATGTCGTCACCGGGAACCGGCGTGCAGCACCGGGAGAGCCGCACCATCACGTCGTCGAGCCCCTCGACGTGGACGCCGACGGTCCGCTGCCGGCGCTTCCGCGGCGGGCGGGCGACGGTGGTCGGCAACTGCTCCTCTCCCCCGCGCAACTCCCGGACCAGGCGCTGGGCGACGGCCTTCGCCGACACGTGGTGCTCGCCGATGGCGGCGTGGAGGGCGTCGACGTCGGTGTAGTTCATCGCCTCCGCGACGGCGGCGAGCACCTCCGATCCCGTCATCCGCTGGACGGGGAGGCCTTCCCGCCGGATGGCCTTGGCCAGTTCCTCGCGCCCCGACTCCTTGGCGTCCTCGCGCCGTTCGCGCGAGAACCATTGCCGGATCTTCGCCCGGGCGCGCGGCGACTTCACGAACTGCAGCCAGTCGCGGCTCGGCCCGGCGCCGTCGACCTTGCTCGTGAAGATCTCGATGGTGTCGCCCGACTGGAGCGTGGAGTCGAGCGGGACCAGCCGCCCGTTCACCCGCGCCCCGATGCAGCGGTGCCCAACCTCGGTGTGGATGGAGTAGGCGAAGTCGATGGGGGTGCCGCCCGAGGGGAGGTTGACGACATCGCCCTTCGGCGTGAAGACGAACACCTCGTCCTGTTCCAGGTCGATCCGGAGCGACTCCATGAACTCTGCTGGGTCGTTCGCCTCCTGCTGCCAGTCGACGAGCCGCTGGAGCCACGCCAGGTCGTCGGACCCCGGGACCTGCTCCTTGTATCGGAAGTGAGCGGCGATGCCGAACTCCGCCCGTTGGTGCATCTCACGGGTGCGGATCTGCACCTCGACCGGCTTGCCCTGCGGGCCCACGACCGTGGTGTGGAGCGACTGGTAGAGGTTGAACTTCGGCATAGCGATGTAGTCCTTGAACCGCCCGGACACCGGCCGCCACAGGGCGTGGATCGAACCGAGGGCGCCGTAGCAGTCCTTGACCGAGTCGACGATGACCCGGATGCCGACGAGGTCGTGGATCTCGTCGAACTCCTTGCCCTTCACGACCATCTTCTCGTAGATGCTCCAGTAGTGCTTCGGGCGGCCGGAGACGTCGGCGTCGACCTTCACCTCGGCCAGGCG
>DATLFW010000516.1:0-3111 GCA_035540775.1 Acidimicrobiia bacterium | reverse complement strand
GTGCAGGGATATGCGCGGTTCGAGAGGCCAAGTTCGTTGTCGCTCCGTTGCTGGACCTTTTTTCCATGCCCACCCTACGATGGCGCGGTGCGCCGGGCACCGACTCTCGGGGCCCACGACGAGCGGGAACGTTATGTCGAGGGCATGGAGCGCCTCGTCGACGCCGTCCCCCGCCTCGCCTCCACCCGGACGGTCGACCAGATCGTCGACATCGTCCGCAGCGTCGCTCGCGATCTGACCGGTGCCGACGGGGCAACCTTCGTCCTCCGAGACAACGACAAGTGCTACTACGTCGACGAGGACGCCATCGGCCCGCTGTGGAAGGGTCAGCGCTTCCCGATAGAGACCTGCATCAGCGGTTGGGCGATGCTCAACCGCCAAGTCGTCACCATCGAGGACATCACGGTCGATCCCCGGATTCCTCTCGACGCCTACCGGCCGACGTTCGTGAAGAGCCTCGCCATGGTGCCGATCCGCACGGACGACCCGCTCGGCGCCATCGGCAACTACTGGGCCCGCCACTACCAACCGACGGCGACGGAGATCCGTCTCCTCCAGGCCCTCGCCGACACCACCGCTGTGGCGCTGGAGAACGTACGCATCGTCGAGGGTCTCGAAGAGATCGTCGGCCGTCGCACCGACGAGCTCTCGTCGGCCTACGCGGACCTCCAACACTTCGCCGCCGCCGTCGCCCACGATCTGCGTTCGCCCCTGCAGACGGCGGCCGGTTTCCTCGAGCTCATCGCCGACCGGCACGGCGTGACCCTCGACGACCAGGCACGCGAGTGGATCCGAGCTGCGCGCCACAGCGTCAGCGACATGGGGCGTCTGGTCGACGACCTCCTCATGTACTCACGCGCCGGCGCCATGGCGGTCAACCCGGTCCCGATCGACACCACCGCCCTCGTCACCCGCCTCGTCGACCGACTCCGGGGCCGGGCGGAGGCGAACGGCGCCCACGTCGAGATCGGCGACCTTCCCGAGGTCGTCTCCGACGTGTCGCTGCTGTCGGTCATGCTCCAGAACCTCATCGACAATGCCCTTGCCTACGGGAGTCCGGACGGCGAACCCGTGGCAGTGGATGGAGCCTCGGTCGACGGCGGCTGGGAACTGCTGGTCTCCGACCGCGGGCCGGGCATCGACCCCAGCGAGCGCAGTCAGGTCTTCGAAGCGTTCCGGCGCGGCACGGCCGGCGCGGGCAAGCCCGGCTTCGGAATGGGACTCGCCATCGTGGCCCGAGCGGCCGGCCGCCTCGGCGGCGACGTCGCGGTCGTCGACGACGGGCAGCCGGGCACCCGCATTCGGGTGTTCCTTCCCGCTCCTGGCTGAAGCCCCGCAACGTTCGGCCGTCGGGGGGGTCGCCACCACTACGCTGCGCCCCGATGGCACGGGTGTTCTCGGGAATCCAGCCCAGCGGCGAACTCCACCTCGGCAACTACCTGGGCGCGGTCCGCAACTGGATCGCAGACCAGGACGCGCACGACGCTTTCTTCTGCGTCGTCGATCTCCACGCCATGACCGTCGAGTACGACCCGGCCGAGCTGCGGGAGCGCACTCTGCGCACCCTGGCCCTTCTCCTCGCCGCCGGCCTCGACCCCGACCGTTGCACGCTCTTCGTGCAGAGCCAGGTCCCGCAGCACACGGAGCTCGCCTGGCTCCTCAACTGCGTCGCGACCTACGGCGAGCTGCAGCGGATGACCCAGTTCAAGGACAAGTCGGAAGGGCGAGAGTCCGTGAGCGCCGGGCTGTTCGACTACCCGGTGCTCATGGCGAGCGACATCCTCCTCTACGACACCGACCGGGTCCCCGTCGGCGACGACCAGCGCCAGCATCTCGAACTCACGCGAGACGTCGCGCAGCGCTTCAACCACCGCTTCGGCGACACCTTCGTCGTGCCCCAGGCCGTCATTCCCGAGGTCGGGGCCCGGATCATGGACCTCCAGGCCCCGACCAACAAGATGTCGAAGTCGACGGTGTCACCCCAGGGCACGCTGTTGCTCGCCGAGCCCCCTGAGGTGACGAGCAAGAAGATCAAGTCGGCGGTGACCGACTCCGGCCGCGACGTGGTCTACGACCCCGAGGAGAAGGCCGGCATCTCCAACCTGTTGAGCATCCTGTCGGCGGTGACCGGTCGGTCCGTTCCCGACCTCGAAGCGGAGTACGGCGACGCCGGATACGGCACGTTCAAGGGGGCCGTCGCCGACGCCGTCGTGGAGTTCCTCCGCCCGGTTCGCGAGCGCTACGAGGCGCTCTCTGGCGACTCGGCCTCCCTGCTCACCGTCGCGGCCCAGGGGGCTGCCAAGGCGGAGGCCGTGGCGGCCGACGTCATGAGCCGTGCGAAGCGAGCTGCCGGGCTGCTCACCTTCGACTGACCAGGGCCCTCAGTTCGGCCAGGGTGCGCGGTCGGCGAGGCTCTCCGGGCAGGGGTGCGAGCCGCTGAGGTCCCCCACGTCGTCGCCGCGAACCAAGAGGCGGCTGACGTGCCCCCGAACGGTGTCGGCCACGAGGACGGCGCCGGCACCGTGATGGCAGGGCACCAGCGTGATCCCCTCGCCCCAAGGGACCGATGGATCGACGGCCCGGAGCTCGGCCTCGTCGAGGTGGTAACTGCCGTGCTGCGCCCACGCGCCCGACAGGGCAGTGGTCGCGGCGCGAAGGTGCGCCTCGCCCTCGAGCGACTGAACCGGCCGCTTCACGCGTTCGACGACGGCGTCGACGGCATTGCCGATCGCCTCGTCGTCGACGAGATGCACGCCTCCGAGGAGCGCCACGACGACGAGCGCGACGCGGTAGCGCCCTCGGATCGCCGGCCGGCGGCGCGAAATCCCGACGGGGACCGGGATGGTCTCGGGCGGACGACCAACGGACGCCGACGGGGGCGCCGAGGCGGCGTCCTTCAGGCGAACCACGTAGTCGTCCACAACGTCGCTATCGGCCCCGGCGGGGCGGCGCTTCAGTGGCTTCAGTCCATGTCGGCGGCCAACAAGGCGCGAACGACGCGTTCCGGCACTCCGTCGACGGCACCCGGGTCGAGCGTCGAACCACCGTGATGGGCGGCCGCCCACGTCGCGACCGTGTCGCGCCCGCCGACCTCCTGTACCAGGCGGGCGC
>DATLFW010000515.1:0-2868 GCA_035540775.1 Acidimicrobiia bacterium | reverse complement strand
CCGCAAGCGCGTCCAGCGCCAAAGCGACATCGTCTTCGTCGCCGCTGCCGTGATCGTGGCGCTCCTGGCCGTCGCCTGGGCCTTCCTCGGCTGAGCGTGTCGCCCCGCCGACCGGCCGGCGAACCGGTGCCCGACGACGAGGTCGAGGTCCGCCACGTCCAGCCGTACGAAGCGGTCAAGGAGTACCGCTGCCCGGGCTGCGACCACGAGATCTTGGCCGGACAGGGACACAAGGTGGTCGTGCCGATCGAGCGTCCCGACGACCGGCGGCATTGGCACACCGGGTGCTGGCACCGGGCGACCAGGCGCCGCTGACGTCGCCCGTCAGCGGGCCTGGTGGAGTTCGATCCCGTTCCCGGCCGGGTCGGTGAGGAACGCTTGGAGGCTGGATCCGACCGGGGAGGGGTCGGTGACCTCGACGCCGCGACTGCGCAGTTCGCCCACGGTCGCGTCGAGATCCGCCACCAGGATGGCGAAGTGCTGCCCCCGGTTCGGGGGCGGTTCGCCCTCGATGAGGTGGACCTGTTGGCCTCCGGCGTCGAGCCACGCGCCGCCGAACCCGAAGTCCGGCCGGTCGGTGCGCGGGGTCAGACCGAGGATCTCGGTGTAGAAGCGCAGGGCGGCGTCGACGTCGTCGACGTTCAGCGAGACGTGGTGGATGGCAAGCGGCTCCATCCCGCCCAGTCTCGCGCCCCCCTTCCCGTCTTGGGGGAGTTGTCTCCGCATGGCGGTCAGAAGTCCCCCAAGCCACGAGGGAGACGCGGGTCGTACCGGTGTCAGAAGGCGGCCTCGATCACCTCGACGGTGGGTTGGCCTCCCTTGGGCCAGACCACCGAGGCGACGTCGAAGCGGGTCTCGCCCCGGCGGCGGTGCTCGGCAAGCCACGCCGACGCCAGGCGGCGGATGCGGGCCTGTTTGCGGGCGTCGACCGCCTCCGCTGGCACCCCGAACCCGATCCCCGCCCGCGTCTTGACCTCGCAGAACACGACGAGGCGTCCCCGGCGGAGAACGAGATCGAGCTCACCCGCGGGCGATCGCCAGTTGCGGTCGAGAACCTCGAACCCCGACGCCTCGTAGTGACGGGCGACGAGCGTCTCGCCCGCCTCGCCCAGCGCCCGGGTGCCCGGCGGCCGGGCGGGCACTCAGAGCTCGCGCCCCGCCAGCTCCTCGACGTTGACGTCCTTGAACGTGACGATGTGGACGTCGGCGACGAAGCGAGCCGGCCGGTACATGTCCCAGACCCAGGCGTCGGTGAGTCGGAGGTCGAAGAACGGTCGCCCGCCCTCGTTGCGAACCTCCATCTTCACGTCGTTCGCCAGGTAGAACCGGCGCTCCGTCTCGACGACGTAGGTGAACATCGGGAGGACGTCCCGATACTCCTTGTAGAGCGAAAGCTCGAGGTCGGTCTCGTACCGCTCGAGATCTTCAGCGCTCACATCCACCTCGCTCGTTCGGCTGCCTGCAGTCTAGGAAACGCCACGGACACTGCCCGCCAAGGTCGCTCAGAGAAACCCGACCCGATCCGGAGGCCAGATGCGGAGTGCTGCGCGCCCGACGACTTTTTCGATCGGCACGGGGCCGAAGTACCTGGAGTCCCGCGAATTCTCCCGGTTGTCGCCCATCACGAAGAGATGTCCCTCGGGCACCTTCACGGGCGCGAACGTGCCGGGCTCCGTCCCCTCCGTGAGGTAGGGCTCGTCGAGGGCCCGCCCGTCGATCCAGATCCGCCCGTCACGCCCCTCGACCGTCTCGCCGGGAAGGCCCACCACCCGCTTGATGAAGTCTTCGGTCGAGGGGTGGACCAGCCCGACGGTCTCGAAGAACCCGCGCACGACCCGCACCGGCCAAGCGTCGTCGTCACCGGACGCGGCCTCTCGTGACGTCGCCTCGAAGACGACGACGTCGCCCCGCCGCGGCTCGTGGACGCGATACGCGACCCGCGAGACGACGACGCGGTCGCCCTCCTCGAGCGTCGGCAGCATCGACACCGACGGGATGTAGAAGGCCTGAGCGGCGAAGGTCTTGACCAGGAAGGCGATGACGAGCGCCGTGGCGACGAGCACGGGCAACTCGGCGAGGACCGAGCGCCTCGGAGCCCGGGGCGCCTCGATGCTGTCGTGGCCGCTCTCGTCGGGGAACGCCGGCGTCCAGCGGGGAAGCGGGGGCGGGGACGCAAGGGCACCGTTCCGCCCGCTGCCTCGGGCGGAACGGGCGCTGGTCGCCCGCGTCAGGTGCGCTTCTCCTTGATCTTGGCCTTCTTCCCGATCCGGTCGCGCAGGTAGTAGAGCTTCGCCCGGCGCACGTCACCGCGGGTCAGCACCTCGACCTTGGCGATCGTCGGCGAGTGCATCGGGAAGGTGCGCTCCACGCCCACCCCGAAGCTCACCTTCCGGACCGTGAACGTCTCACGGACGCCGCTTCCCTTGATGCGCACCACGGCGCCCTGGAACACCTGCACACGCTCGCGGTTGCCCTCGACGACCCGCACGTGCACCTTCAGGGTGTCGCCGGGGCCGAAGGCCGGGATGTCGTCGCGTAGGTGGGCGCGGTCGACGAGATCGGTGGGCTGCATCGTGAACACTCCTCGCGGGGTGGGAAGCGCATTCATGCTAGCGGCGCCGGTACCCGTGGCACCAACGCCTCCCGCCCGACTTTCCGGCAGCACACGCCGCGGCGTGCCGAAGTGCCGGAAAGCGAGGACGGAATGGGGCGGATCAGTCGTCGAACTCGGCCAGGAGGGCTTCCTCGTCGGGCGTCAGGGACCGCCCGTCCAGCAGGTCGGGTCGCCGGTCGAGAGTGCGACGCAGCGCCTGCGCCTTCCGCCATCGAGCGATTCGCGGGTGGTCCCCGGATCGCAGGACGTCGGGA
>DATLFW010000514.1:0-5857 GCA_035540775.1 Acidimicrobiia bacterium | reverse complement strand
CCTTGGCGCTGGCCGAGTCGGTCGCTGCGGTGGTGAGGGCGGCCTTCACCACGACGGTGTGGATCCCGGAACCGACGTTCAGCGCCACCCAGTTGAATCCGTTGGCGGCCCGCGTCTCGATGAAGGTGCGGATGGAGTTCTCCTCGTCCTCCGGGTCCGAGAAGGCGGTCTCTCGCTCGTAGGTCCGGTTGCAGAAGACGACGGTTCCGTCGTCGCCTGCCGTCACCCCGACCGGCACGCCGTCGACTTCCACCCACACTTGGACCTGGCCCGTGGAGCGCTGGAGATCGCTGCCGATGGTCGTCACCTCGTTCGTGATCGAGCACTCGGCGGTCACCTGGAGGACGAGATCGGTCGGCGATGAGGTGCGGAGCGTGCCCGAAGCGAGGGTCACCGGTTGGTCGTCGGTGTCGAACACCTCGTGGATCACGCCGGTGGCGGTCACCTTGTCGGCCGGTGCGTGGTTCGCTTGAGCGGGCTCCCAGCCGACATACACCAGCGCTCCGGCCGCCAGGGCCGCGGCGGCCAGCAGCGCCGGGAGTCGTCGTCCGCGAAGGGTCGTGCTCATTCGATTGCTCCTCGTCGTCGGTTCCACAGGTCCTTTCCCCCGGAAGGTGATCGTCGGGGAGGGTCAGGAGGAAACGGGCACAACGCCTCGCCGCCGGAGTGGCAGGATGAAGGCCATGGACATCGCCGTGCTCGTCTACCCCCGCCTCACGGTCCTCGACGCCGTGGGCCCCTACGAGGTGCTCTCACGAATCCCGGGCGCAACGGTGACGTTCGTCGCCGAGACGAAGGGCGCAGTTCGTTCCGACGTCGGTTCGCTCGGCCTCGTCGCCGACGCCTCACTCGACGAGCTCTCGGGCCCGGACATCGTCGTCGTGCCGGGCGGCCCCGGTCAGACCGACCTCATGGACGACGGGCCGGTGCACGAGTGGCTGCGGTCGGCGCACGAGACGACGACCTGGACCACGTCGGTGTGTACGGGGTCGTTGATCCTCGCCGCCGCCGGGATCCTCGACGGGGTGCGGGCAACGTCTCACTGGCTGGCGATGGATCAGCTCGAGCGGTACGGCGCCATCCCGGTCTCCGAGCGCGTGGTCGAGGACGGCGAGGTGATGACGGCCGCCGGGGTGTCGTCGGGCATCGACATGGGGCTCACGCTGGCGGCGCGGCTGGTCGGCCCGGAGATCGCCCAGACGATCCAGTTGGGGATCGAGTACGACCCGCAACCGCCGTTCGACGCGGGCAGCCCGGGTACCGCGCCTGACTTTGCGATCGAGTTCCTCAGGTCGCAGAGCCGGTTCGTCCTCGAAGGCCGCTGACCTTTTCCCTCGCCGTTACTGGGCGGTGATGGCGGCTTCGGCCTCGGCGTCGGCGTCGATCACCGGATCGCCCTCGACCTCCACGACCACGTCGTGCAGAACGCCGGTGAACGGGAAGGGCGCCACGAAGTCGTCCGAGACGGCTGGCTGGAGCGCCCACCCGCACGTCAGCCCGGCATCGGTGAGTGAGAACCGCGACCACGTGAACTGCGGGATCTGTCCTGACCCCACGATGGCGCCGTCAACGAGGAGGTCGAGGCGCTTGGGGTCGTCGGGGTCGCGGCCGTACCGGGCGGTGAGGGTGCGCTCGCCAGGAGGTACCGCCGTGTCGCTCGCCACCCGGTGCTGCTCCTTGCCTGACAGGTTGTGCACGTACACGAGGCGGTTGTCGAGCACGTACAGGCACCAGCCGCCGAGCAGGCTTCCCTGCGCGATGAGCACGCCCTCGGCCCCGCCGTCGGGGATCACGACGCGCGCGGTGACGTCGTGCGGCCGGTTCCGCACGTTGACGGCGACGGCCTCGTCGACCATCGACGTGTTCGGGCGGTACACGTACCGGTTGCGGTGCGGCACCTGCTCGGGTCGCCCGAGCACGAACTCCGAGAAGGACCGGTTGTCGAGGGGAAGCACATGGTTGCGCTCCGCCTCCGACCACCACAGGGCGACCATCGCCTCGAGCCGCTCCGGCTCCTCGGCGGCGAGGTCGTGGCACTCGGCCGGGTCGCGTGTGAGGTCGTAGAGCTCCCAACCGACCTTGTCGAGGCCGGGCTCCTCGACGTGGATCGGGTGGTAGACGACGGCCTTCCACCCCTCGTGGTAGATCGCCCGGCACCCCAGCATCTCGTAGTACTGGGTCGTGCGGACTTCGGGGGCGTCGGCGGCGTCGAACGTCGAGGCGAAGCTGACGCCGTCGAGGGGGTCCTGCGCCACGCCGGCGATCTCCGCAGGAGGTTCCACGCCGACCACGTCGAGGATGGTGGCCGCCACGTCGATCGAGTGGACGTACTGACGGCGGATTCCGCCGGCCTCGGCGATGCCGGCCGGCCAGTGGACGATGAGGGGGTCGGCCACCCCGCCCTCGTGCACCTCGCGCTTCCACCGCCGGAACGGGGTGTTGCCCGCCACGGTCCAGCCCCACGGGTAGTTGTTGTGCATCCGCGGGCCGCCGATCTCGTCGATGCGGGCCAGGGCGTCCTCGACGGTGTGGGGGATCGCGTTCCACGTCCGCAGGTCGTTGGTCGAGCCGACGGGGCCGCCCTCCGACGACGCGCCGTTGTCGGACATCACCAGGACGAGCGTGTTGTCGAGTTCGCCGATGGCGGCGAGATGGTCGACGATCCGCCCGACCTGGTGGTCGGTGTGCGAGAGGAAGCCGGCGAACGCCTCCATGTAGCGGGCGTACAGGCGGCGGGTGTCGCTCGAGAGGTCGTCCCATGCCGTCACCCACTCGGGCCGGGGCGACATCGCGGTGTGCGCCGGGACGATCCCCGTCTCGCGTTGGCGGGCGAAGGTCTCGTCGCGCCACACGTCCCAGCCGGCGTCGAAGGCGCCCGCATACCGCTCGATCCACTCGGGCGGGGCCTGGTGCGGCGAGTGGCAGGCGCCGGTGGCGAAGTAGAGGAAGAAGGGCTTCTCGGGGTCGACGTGGCGGAGGTCGTCGACGAGGCGGATCGCCTGGTCGGCGAGGTCCTCGGTGAGGTGGTAGCCGTCCTCGATGCGTCCCGGGGGATCGACGAGGTGGTTGTCGGACGCCAGCACGGGGGCGAACTGGTGGGTCTCGCCGCCGAAGAAGCCGTAGAAACGCTCGAAGCCCCGGCCGAGCGGCCACCGGTCGCGCCGGGCCGCCATGTTCGTCTCGTCCTCAGGAGTGAGGTGCCACTTGCCGACGGCCCAGGCGGCGAACCCTTCGGGCGTCAGCATCGCCGGCAGCATCCCGCACGAACGTGGGATGCGGGCGTCGTAGCCCGGGAAGCCGGTGGCGAGGTCGATGATCCGCCCGACGCCGCAACGGTGGTGGTTACGGCCGGTGAGCACCGTCGCCCGGGTGGGGGAGCAGAGGGCAGTGGTGTGGAAGTTCGTGTACCGGAGGCCGCCGGATGCGAGCCGGTCGAAGGTCGGGGTCGACAGGTCGGAGCCGAAGCATCCGAGCTGGGCGAACCCCACGTCGTCGAGGAGCACCACCATCACGTTCGGGGCGCCCTTCGGCGCCCGCCGGACGGGCGGCCAGTAGGGCTCCGACTCCCAGTGGTACCGGCCGATGCGGCCCTTGAACTCGCCCGCTTCCACGGCGCCCCCCTTCGTTTCGCGACGCTCCTCGCGGCCCGCAGGCTAACGGGGGGTTCAGGCGAACACCTTCACGGGAGTGCCGCGCACGACGAGCGCTGCCACCTCGGCGACGTGCTCGTTGTGCATGCGAATGCAGCCGTGACTTGCCTGCGTCCCGATGCTGTCGGGGCGGTTGGTGCCGTGGATGCCGAGCATCCCGCCCCCGCGCCAGAAGGTGAGTACCTCCGAGAATCCGTTGAGGGCCAGGGCGTGACTCCCGTAGGCGCTGTCGGGACGCGTCAGCTCGATGACTTCCTTCACGTAGTAGTGGCCGTCGGGAGTCGGCGTCTCGTCCGTCCCCACGCCGATGGGATACGACCGTTCGACGTCGCCGTCGCGGACCAGGTCGAGGCGGAACTGCGACAAGTGGATCTCGATGCGATACGACACGGACTCGACGGTGACATCGTCACCGGCCACCCAGCCCTCCGATCCGTTCGGCGGCGTCGGCAGGAGCACTCGATACCACGGGGCGCCGAAGGGGTCGACGTGCGTCTCTTCGACGAGGAACGTCGTCGGCGCGCCGAGCTCGGTGCGGTCGCCGAG
This sequence comes from Acidimicrobiia bacterium, assembly GCA_035540775.1. Taxonomy (GTDB): domain Bacteria; phylum Actinomycetota; class Acidimicrobiia; order IMCC26256; family JACPCJ01; genus DATLFW01. The sequence goes on along the minus strand of DATLFW010000514.1, from coordinate 1,661 downwards.
CGTCACAGCGACGGGGGCGCCCGTCGACGGGCGGGTACGCACGGCGATCTCGCCGCTCACGACCGTGGCCCGGCGAGCCCGGTCGAGTGTGGGATCGTCCCTCACCGCGACTTCGCCTCCCGGCATCGGGCCTCGACGCTCGATGCGGCCGAGAACTTCGGCGGCGGAGCCGGAGCCGGCGGGCTGGGACGAGCCGCCCGCGACCACGGTGGCGACGGCGGCCGCCACCGCGGTGACGGCGATCGTCGCCAGGAGCACTCGTCGGTGGCGCAGCCTCCTCATCCCACCGTCATTGTCACTGCCACGCGAAGGGGGAACGACGTGGTGGCGGCGGTATGCGTGCTTCGTCCCGCTCCACCGCCGGGTACCACCCCGTCATGGGACCCGCCGCCCGCGATCCGGCCGCCACCCTCGAACGCATCGCCTACCTGCGCGACCGGGCGCACCATCCAGCCCGCCGCGTTCGGGCGTTCTTTCGCGCCGCCGCGACGTTGCGAGAGCACCCGGCGGAGGAGATCGAAGCCCTCGCCGCGGCCGGGCGGCTCCAGGAGTTGCCCTGGGTCGGCCCCGTCATCGCCGGGATCGTCACCGAAGTGCTGGAAGGGCAGACCCCGGAGTACCTCGAGCGGCTGGAGGTCGAGACGATGCTCGAGCCGGGGGAGGGACTGGAGATCCTGGAGATGCTCCGGGGCGACCTCCATTCCCACACCCTCTGGTCCGACGGCGGGGCGAGCGTCGAGGCGATGGCGTCGGCGGCGCGCGACCTCGGTCACGACTACCTCGCCATCACCGACCACTCGCCCCGGCTCCAGATCGCACACGGGCTCGACCGGGCGCGCCTGGAGGAGCAGCTCGCCGAGGTCGCGGCGCTGAACGAGGCGTTGGCGCCGTTTCGCATCCTGACCGGGATGGAGGTCGACATCCTCGAGGACGGCTCCCTCGACGACCCGGGTGGGCTGCTGTCGCAGCTCGACATCGTCGTGGGGAGCGTGCACAGCCACCTGCGCATGCCGGCCGAGCCGATGACGGAGCGGCTGGAGGCGGCCGTCGCTCATCCCGACCTCGACGTGCTCGGTCATTGCACGGGGCGGCTGGTGACCGGCCGGGGTCGTCCGCAATCCGAGTTCGACCCGGCGGCGGTCTTCGACGCCTGCGTCCGGAACGGCACCGCCGTCGAGGTGAACTGCCGTCCCGAACGCGTCGATCCGCCGGACGACCTCCTCACGATCGCCCTCGACGCCGGCTGCCTGTTGGCCGTCGACACCGACGCCCACGCGCCGGGTCAGCTGGAGTGGCGGGCGCTGGGAGCCGAACGCCTCGCCCGTCTCGGCGTCGACGCCGAGACCGCCAGCGAGCGCATCGTCAACGTCTGGCCGCTCGACCGCCTGCTGGAGTGGGCCGCCGGGTAGTGTCGGGCGCCATGGCGGCGCGGCGACCGAACATCCTCCTCGTCATCTCCGACCAGGAACGCCAACGAAGTTGGCTTCCCCCGTCGGTCGACCTCCCCAATCGCCGACGCCTCCTCGACGAGGGCCTGGAGTTCACCTCGTACTGGACGCACTCGTCGCCCTGCTCGCCGAGCCGGGCGACCATCGTGACCGGTCGCTACGTGCCCCAGCACGGCGTCCCCGACAACGTCATCCACCCGCACCACACCGAGT
>DATLFW010000513.1:0-4643 GCA_035540775.1 Acidimicrobiia bacterium | reverse complement strand
ATCCTGAGGCGCGTGGTGCGGAACGTCGTCATCGGCTTCGCCGCCTTCGTCCTCGTCGGCAACCTCGTCATCCTGGCGACGTCGCTGATCGCCCAACGGGCGGCCGACGCCGGCCCCGACATGCCGGGCGTGGCGAAGTTCGAGGTCGTGGACGCCGCCTTGTGGCGGGGGGCCGCTCCTTCCGAGCAGGGATACCGCTCGCTCGCCGACGCCGGCGTCGCCGCCGTCGTCGACCTCCGGTCGGAGTCGGAGGTGGGGATCGACCCGACCGCCGAGCTCGCCCGCCGAGGCGTCGACTGGGTCCGCATCCCGATCCGTGACGGGCAGACGCCGACGGCCGACCAGGTCCGCCGCTTCCTGGCCGTGATCGATGGTGCCGACGGGCCGGTGTTCGTCCATTGCGGAGCCGGTGTCGGGCGAACCGGTGCCCTGGTCGCCGCCCACCTCGCCACGTCCGGCACCGAGAGCGGCCTTGCGCGGCTGGCCGGCAACCTCTCGGTGGGGCCGCCGTCGCTCGAGCAGATCGTGTACGCCGCCAGTCTCGACGGCGACTTCTCCAGGCCGAATGTGGCGGTCGTTGCGGCCAGCCGCGTGCTCGACGCCCCCCGGCGCATCTGGCACAACCTCACCTGACGGCGGCTCAACGGGCGACGGTGCCCGTACGGGTGACGTGCTCGGCGTGCCCGTCGTCCGGAAGCCAGGGCGCCTCGAGCGGAACCACCACCGTGCCGTGCCGCCGCTCCCACACGACGACGTTGACAACCGTCGCGTAGACGATCAGGCGGCCGAAGACGAACAGCCACGCCAGCGCGGCGAAGACGAGCCCGATCGATCCGTAGAGGGCTGAGGCGGATGCGACGGCCCGCGGAACGTAGATGGAGCCGATCGCCTCGAGGGCGAGCATTCCGACGGCAGCGGCGGCAGCGCCGGGGACCAGCGCCCGCCATCCGACGTCGAGATTGCCGAGGGCGCGGAACGCCCACAGCCACAGCAGGAACAACAACGTGGCGCTCACCGCCAGCGAGACCCAGGCGAGGGCACCCGGCAGGTACCCCCCGGCGGCGGTGGCGCCGAACGAGGCAGCGAAGATGACGGCGGCGCCGGCCAGCCACGCCAAGCCTGCGAGACGATCTCGCCATCCTCGACCGGTGACCTGCCACACCGAGTTGATCGCCCGCTGCAGGGCCATGACGAGCCCGAGGCCGGACCAGAGCAGGCCCAGGATCCCGACGACCGACGCGGCCCGGGCGCTGTCACCGGCCGTCGTGATCGCCTGCTCGATCTGCTCGGCGACCGTTCCGTCCTCCGGAATGCCGAGGGCGTCGATGACACGGGGCGTGAAATCCGGCGATCCTTCCGCGACGAAGCCCACCACGGCGACGGCCGAGACCAGCAACGGGAACAACGACAAGAACGCCATGAGGGTGACGGCGGCCGCCAGGAACCCGCCCTGCAGGTCGGAGAAGCGGGCCTGGACGTCGAGCAGGAAGACGAGCCACCCGAAGCCGCGGTGCCGGGCCGCCCACGAGCGGATCCCCTCGATCACGGCGCCCTCGACGGCGTCGGTCGGCCTCCGGTAGTGACGACGGCGACACGGAGGCCCATGACCGGGCGGTACCCGACCACGAAGGGCGGGAAACCGGGAGCATGGCGCGCGCGTGTGACCAGGCGGCCCAGTCGGGTACGAAGCTCGCATGGCCGAACACGTGACGACGGCCGCCGCTGCGGCTGCTCGATGGGCACGCACGTTCGGAGAGCATTCGGCGGCCGCCGAACTCGTCGCCCTGGCCCGCGTCCAACCCGGACACGCCGTCCTCGACATCGCCAGTGCCTCGGCGGAGACCGCTGTCACCGCCGCCCGCATTGCTGATCCCGAGGGTCGCGTCATGGTCGTCGACGTGATCCGCTTCGCCGACGACACCTTCGGTCACCGCATCACCCAGTCGGGTGTCGGCAACGTCGAGGTTGCCATCGACGATCTGTCGTCCCTCGACCTCCCCCCGCACGCCTTCGACGTCGCTGTCAGCAGCTTCGGACTCGTCGGCGTCGCCGACCCCGTTCGCCTGCTCCGTCGTACGCGGGAGTTGCTCGTCCCGCGCGGCCGCCTCGCCGTCGCCGTGTGGTCGGCGCCTGACCGCGTCCCCCTCGCCAACCTCGCCCTGGCGGCGGCCGACGTCGACCCGCCCGAAGACGTCTTCGGTCTCTCGGCCCGGGAAGCACTCGCCAACCCGCTGAACGACGCCGGGTTCACGGACGTCGTCACGACGACCGCCACCGTGATCGCCGAGTTCACCGGGCCGGAGGCGTACGCCGAATTCGCCGTCGAGGCGGTTCCGCCCGTGCGGGACCTCGCGGCGGCGGGCAAGGCCTCGCGCGAGGCGGTCACTGCCGCCGTCGCCGATCGGGCTCGCTCGTACGCCGAAGCGAGCGAGGACGGCGCCCTCCATCTGCAAAACGAGGCCCTGCTTGCGGTGGCGGTGGCGTGACGAAGGCGGTGCGGCGGCAGTGATTCACCATGACTGATCGCACCTGGCATGCTTCGGCCGTGCCACCGCGATGCCAGGAGTGCCGTTGGCTGCGCTGATCGCCGTCGAGACCGTCGTGATCGTGCTCCTCGTCGTGCTCGTCGCCGGGCTCTTGCGCAGCCACGCCGACATCCTGAAGGCGCTGCACGATCTCGGGGTCGGTGTCGAAGATGCGCCCGGCCACGGACACGACCGTCCGGCGAGCTTCGGTCCTGTCACCGTCGACGCACCCACCCGCCGCGCCGAGGCGGCGCCCGATGTCGCCGGGCTGACGCCGGCGGGCGACGCCGTCGCGCTCTCGGTGACGGCGCCGCACGACACGCTTCTGGCGTTCCTCACGAGCGGGTGCACGGCGTGCCTCGCCATCTGGGACGCGCTGCGCAGCGAAAGGCTCGAGGCGCCGGGCGGCGCCCGGGTCGTGGCCGTGACGCGAGGCGACGACCTCGAGAGTCCCGCCAAGGTCGCCGAACTCGCCGAGGGCGTGACCGTGCCGGTCGTGCGATCGAGCGAGGTGTGGGAGGCGTACCAGGTGCCGGGCGCCCCCTATTTCGTGCACGTCGAGGCGAGATCGGGGCGGGTGATCGGGGAGGGCACCGCCCAGGGCTGGGACCAGGTCGTCGGGCTCATGGAACGCGCCCGGGCCGAGTCCGGCGACGCGGGCGTCCGGGCCGCCGCCGAACTCGAGCGCGACGCCGTCGCCCGCCGCCGCCTGCGCGCCATGGCGTCCGACCGCGCCCGTGAGGAACGGGCCGACGAAGAACTGCTGGCCGCCGGGATCGGACCGGGCGACCCCCGGCTCTCCTTCCCGGTGGAAGAAGCCGACGGCCGTGGGGAAAGCGAGGCCGAGTGGGGCTGACGGCTGCCGGCCTCGCCGTCGCGGTGGCGGCGGCCATTCGCTCGACCTGGTCGCCCTGAGGGGAGTCGATGCTCTCGAGCATCCACCCGCTCGGGGAGCGGGCACGGAACAACCGATACTGGGTCACCGTCGCGGCCTACGCGATCGGGTCGGTCGCGGGCGGGGTGGTGCTCGGCCTGGCTGCCGGGGGGCTCGGTGCCCTGCTCCACACGGGGGGACCACCATCGCTGCTCGCCGGAGGCCTCCTCGCCCTGCTCGCCGCCGCCCTCGAGACCGGACGCGTGCAAGTCCCGCTTCCCGGTCCGCGCCGGCAGGTCGACGAGCGGTGGCTCGACGAGTACCGGGGCTGGGTGTACGGCATCGGGTTCGGCGTGCAACTGGGGCTCGGGGTGACGACCATCATCACGACGGCCGCCGTCCACCTGATGGTCGCCCTCGCGGTCCTCGGAGGTTCGGTCGGCACTGGTGCGGCGATCGGCGCTGTGTTCGGCCTCGTACGAGCGCTCCCGGCGGCGACGACCGCCGAGATCGAGACGCCCGAAGCACTCCGGCGCTTCCACCGACGGCTGGCGGTCACCGCCCCGGCGGTACGCACGGCGGCGGTGGTCGTCCTCGTCGGCGTGGGCGCCGGCCTGATCGTGCAGGGAGCGGCGGGTGCCTGACCTGCGCGCGCACGGGCTCGCCATCAGCCTTCCGCCGGGGTGGGAGGGCGCCATCGTCCGCCGTCGGGCGAACCCCGGCGAGGCGACGCGCCCCGTCACCCACCTCGCCACCTTTCCGCTCCCCCCCGCACGGGGCGACTTCGGAGCCGGGGCGGTCGAGGGCATGGGGTCAGGCGACGTCTTCGTCGCCCTGTTCGAGTACGGGCCCGAGAGCGTCGGAACGCCGCTGTTCTCCGAGCACGGGATGCCGATCCCGCTGCGGCCCGACGACTTCCACCCGACGCAGCTCCAGCGCCGGCTTCCCGGCCAGGCGGGCGTGCAACGCTTCTTCACCCTGGCGGGTCGGGCCTTCTCCCTCTACGTCGTCCTCGGGAGTCATCGCCGGCGGCACGCCACCGTGCCCGTCGTGAACGCCGTCCTCGCCCGTCTGGTCGTCGACCGGGTGGGGAATCGGTGAGCGGCGCAGTGTGGACCGGGCCGGCGGCCGTCGCTGCCGGCGTGCTGCTCGTCGCCGGTGCGGCGAAAGTCGTTCGGCCCGACGACACCGCCCGGGCGCTGCGTATCGCTGGCCTCCCCGCCCGACCGGGGGTCGTGCGGCTG
>DATLFW010000512.1:0-3272 GCA_035540775.1 Acidimicrobiia bacterium | reverse complement strand
CACTACATGGAGATGAAACGCAAGCAGGGGCGATCAAAGAAAGAGGTCATCCGATGCCTCAAGCGCTACGTGGCAAGGGAGGTGTTCGCCGACCTTTCAAGAGTGCCCGACTTGACGTGACGAGAAGATAGGAGCATCAGTTTCGTGCATGCCCGGTGACCAGGGGTTTTGCGCCCGGCCACGCCTTGCACCCTCGCGGTCACACCTCGGCGGTACCCTCGGCGCCGGGCCTCGACGGCTGGCCCTGCGATCCCGGGCCGTCCTCCGCCACCGCCGACGAGGACGATCCCGTGCCCGATCCCGCCCGCTCCGTCGACGACGTCGGCTTCGCTGCCTTCGCCCGGCGCTGGTTCGCCAGCCAGGTCTACCGGCCCAATACCGCCGCGACCGTCGAGTCGTACCTGCGCAACCACGTGCTCCCCGCCTTCGGCGACTGGGCCCTCACCGACCTGCGGCCGAGCGACGTGCAGGCGTGGGTGCGGTCGCGGGGCGAGACGCTGGCGCCGGCGTCGGTCGAGGTGGCCTTCCGGGTGCTCTCGGGGATCATGAGCGCCGCCGAGGCCGACGGGCTGGTGCCGCGCAACCCGTGTCGGGGCGTGCGCCTGCCCCGGGTCGAGCGGGCGCCCGTCGTCCCCCTCTCGGTCGTCCAGGTCGAGGCTCTCCGCGCGGCCATGCCGCCACGCCTGCGGGCGATCGTCGTGCTCGCCGCCGGCACCGGACTCCGCCACGGCGAGTGCACCGGGCTCACCGTCGACCGGGTCGACTTCGACGCCCGGGTCGTCACCGTCGATCGCACCCTCGTCACGCCCGTCTCCGGCGACGCCTACCTCGGGCCGCCCAAGAGCCGCTCGTCGTACCGGCGGGTGCCCATGCCCGACGTCGTCGCAGCGGCGCTGCGCGCCCACCTCGCCCGCTTCGAGCCCGGGCGGCACGGCCTCCTCTTCACGACCGGCGCCGGCCGTCCCATTCGTCGACACCGCTTCGGCGAAGTGTGGCGAGCGGCCGTCGTCCGGGCTGGGCTCCCCCGCGGCATCCGGTTCCACGAGCTCCGGCATTTCTATGCGTCGTTGCTCATCCAGGAGGGCGAGTCGGTGAAGGTCGTCCAGGCCCGCCTCGGCCACGCCTCCGCCACCGAGACCCTCGACATCTACGCCCACCTCTGGCCCGACGACGGCAACCGCACCCGAGCCGCCGTCGACGGCCTCCTGGGCTCGCTCGCCGAGGGGACGCTGTCCGAGCCGCCCATGGAACCCGACCGCTGATCGTCTCAGAACCGTCCGTCGACGATGGCTGACGCCGCCGTTGCGATGACCGTCGAGATCACGATCGCACCGAACATCCAACGGACGTATCGGTTGGTCTGGGCGAGGAGGGAATCCTTCAACTCGGCTCTCATCGCAGCGAGCTCCGCCCGCAAGGAAGCGCTCTCGACGGCCATGTCGCTGCGCACGGAAGCGAACTCAGCGGCCACGTCGCCACGCAGGAAACCGAGCTCGTTTCGCACGGAACCAACTTCGGATCGGAACTCCCCGACGAGGTCGGCCTTGAGGACGGCCAGATCCTGCTTGGTCGCCAATTCGGGTAGCCCGGCCGGGGGCAAGAGCTCCATCAAGTCGGACGCCACCTCCACCCCGTGCGATCGCTGGAACGCATCGAAGACGCGATGTCGAACCACTTCGGACCCTGTCATTGTCCACCCTCCTGTACGTCACATCAATGGAGAGCGGAACGACGGCCGTCCGCGAAGCCGGCCTTCACCCTACGGCGACCCTGTGACGGCGGACGTGCCATTCGGCGCGGAGGGCGTCGAAGACCGGCCTTACTCGAGGACGTAGTACCGGATCGACGCCTCGACCCGTCGGTAGTCGAACTCGTTGAAGAATTCGAGGTCGGCGAGGAGGACACCGACGTCGAACCGCCCGTCCGAGCGGACGCGCCCACGCGACGAGAACGAGTCGAAGGCGATCCACCGTTCCTCGGGATCCGTGTCCTCACCGCCGACGACCTCCCAGCCGTCGGTCCAATCCCGCGCCACGGCGAAGATCGGATCGGAGTCGAACGAGTACCCATACACCCGGAAACGAATTCCGCCGTACTTGACGGCGTCGGGTGCCCGGAAGCGGTAGTTGACCTGGACGAACTCCAAACCGTCGTCGCAGTCGCTCACCGTCAGCCACATTCCTTCGTCCCAGAACGAGCCGCTGTTGCGCCCTTCGGCGCAGTCGCCCACGAGAAAGCCGCCGTAGAAGGCGATGGCGTCCTGGCCAAACGTCTTGGTCTTCCCGACCAGGCGCTTGTGCGAGACCTTCACGTCGAAACGACTCGACCGCTTGGTGTTCCCGGCGGCGTCGACGGCCCGGATGCGGACGTCGTACCGGCCGGCAGGCGCAACGCTTCCGTCTGAGGCTTTGCCGTTCCACGTGATTGCCCTCGAACCGGGATCCATGGTGAACGGTCCGACGCGTCGAATGATCCTCGACGACCCCGCGGGAGCGATCTCGGCGTACACCTTCGCCCGCTCCCCCAACGTGAACCGGAGCTTCGTGGAGTCGCGGTAGTCGTCGTTCACGGGGAACACCGTGCCGGGACTGGCCCGCATGTCGCGCACGGAGGGGCGGGCCCGGTCGACCACCACCGTCTTGCCCGGCGCCAAGAACTCGCACGCGCCGTCCCACAGCACCCGCACGGTGTAGGACCCATCGCGCGGGCCCCGGCCGCCCGAGCGGCGCCCGTCCCAACGGTACGAGTGCGATCCCGAGGTCAACCGACCGAGGCTCTTCTTGAAGACGAGTCGGCCCGCGTGGTCGAAGACCTGGACGACGGTCGGGGCCTTCGCCGCGTTCCGCCACGAGATGGTGACGTCGTCCTTCACGCCGTCGCCGTTCGGTGAGAATCGGGACCGGTCGACGGCGAGGCGCGTGATCTTGGGATCCGGCCGGGTCACGTCGAGCGTGTACGACCCGGCGCTCCCGATGCCGGCGAGATCAGGGCGTCCCCCGACCTCGAGATACCAGAGCCCGTCGCGGTCCACGGTCGTCGACAGTGTGAACCCGCTGGCGCCGGTGACGGACGCGAACGGAGTTCTCGTGGCGATGACGCCGCGCGAAGCGCCGGGGTCGTAGAGCGACAGCGTCCGGATCACCGCTGCGTTCGGAGCCGTGAGCTTCGCCCGAACCCGCTCACCCGAGCACAAGGAGAGGGCCTTGACGTCGGAGTCGGTTCGAGCGCCGATCGAGCCCGTGAGTCGGTTCGGGGTCGTCGCGGCCGTCCCC
>DATLFW010000511.1:0-3511 GCA_035540775.1 Acidimicrobiia bacterium | reverse complement strand
GTCCTGGACGGCGCCGTGGATGGCGTCCACGACGTCCTCGCCGACCTGCTCGAGGGCGTCGAGGAACGTCTGGAGGCTGGCAAGGCCGAGGCAGTCGGGCGCCGAGACCCCGTACTGCGCCGCCTCGTCGGCCCACGCCTCGAGGCGGCCGTCGTCGAGCAGGGCGCAGGTGGCGCCGGCGGTGATGGCGGCCGACACGTCGTCGATGGTGGCGTAGAGCCCGTTGTAGAGGTCGGCCACGGTGGGGATCGATTTCGCGCCGGCGAGGAGGCTGGCGGGCGACACGCCGAGCGAGTCGAGCATGCCGGCCAGCACCGGGTCGGGGATCTGGTCGGGCGAGAGGCCCATGAGGTCGAGCAGCGCCGACAGGCGGATCGCCTCGACCGATTCGATCTTCAGGCCCTTCGTGAACCCCAGCGTGGAGTCTTCGCCGACGTCGGCGCTGAGGTCGCCCAGGCCCGCGTCGTAGAGGGTGGAGAGGCCGCTCATCATGACGAGCTCGCGGAGCGACGAGTTCGCCGACGAGCTGGCACCGGCGGCGGTCATCCGGCTGTGCACCCGGCCCGGCTCGAGGACGCCCTCGAGGATCGAGCCCTGGGCGAGCCCGAGGGCGTTCGTGCCGCCGAGCGGCCCGCCACTGCCGACGTCGCAGTCGGGGTGGGCCTTGGCGCAGAGCCAGTTCAGGAGGTCGCTCGGCCCGTCGGCCATCTCCTGCCAGTTCACCGACCCGATCGGGGTGTCGGTCGCCGGGAGGAGGACCGGGAACTGATGGAACTGTTCGAGGTGCTCGCCGCCGCGGCTCTCGGCCTGGTACGCGGGGTGCGGCACGCTCATCGGGAGACCCAGCTCGCTGGCGACCCGACCGGCAGCGTCGTCGCCGAGGTTGACGGAAGCGGCGGCGAAGTAGCCCCGGGAGAGGTCGTCGGTCATCCCAGCGCGAACGTGGTCGAGGGTCGAGAGCATGTCGGCGTCGAGGACGCGCACGTCGAGGTCGGGGGCCCAGAGCCGCACTCCGGTGATCTTGGCGGTGGCCGTTCCCACGCCGGGAACCACTCCGCCGTCACCCTCGACCTGGCGGTCGTCGCCCAGCGGCGTGTCGTTGCCCACCGGCGGCAACGTCGGTCGCGTCGCGTTCGACGTTTCTGCCAGGGCAGGCCCAGCGGCCGCGGCGCCGATGATGAGGGCGCTGAGCAGCGTTGTCACCCTTCGCCGGATCATCACGTTCTCCCTCTGTGACATTCAGCGATCAGAATTGCCACTCTTCGTGGCTTGACGGGGTGATCGGTCCGTTTCGGGCCGGACTGAATAGCCCGACCGGACTATTCGCAACGTTTTCCCAAGCCCCCGACACGGCGCGATCAAGCACATGTGCCGTCGCGGGGGTCGAGGCGAGTGCCCCAGAGGTGGGCGGCACAGCCGTCGTACCCGTTGACGCACCCCTGCGCGGGGTCCCCGAAGTAGCCGAGACACGCTCCCGCCACGCCGACGACGAAGTCGCCGGGCGCCGTGTACACACACGGGCGGAGGGCGTCGTCGAGCGGGCGGGCGTCGACACAGACCTTGCGACACGGCTGACCGCCGAGGTCGTGCTCGCACCGCATGGGCTCGCACGGTTGACCCGGCTTCGGCGGCCGCATCGGGTTGCACTCGTAGGTCTCGACCGAGACGGGACCGACGTCGTCGGCCCAGGCCGGCGCCGCCGGAGCAACGAGGGCGCCAGTCGCAAGGGCTGCGGCCGCCAGGCTCCCGAGGGACCGACGGACCCGGATGCTCACTGGCCGCACGAACCGCTCGGGAGCAGGCGAACGCCCATGGCATTCACGCCGCAGCCGTCGGGCCCGTTGACGCACGCCCGGCGGTACTCCCCGAGGTAGCCAGCGCAGACGCCCGCCACCTGCTGGGCGTAGCCACCGATCGTGGACGCGGCGCAGGCGTCGAACGTCTCGACGAGGACGCACGAGTCGAACGACGGCATGGCGGTGGGGTTCGTCTCACCGGGGTGCGAGGCGCGCACGCAGCCCTGGGCGGGGAACGGAGCGGGGACGTGCTGGTCGGCCGCCACACACTGGGCCACCCCGACGGGGGCGGCATGGGCGGGGCCGGCCGTCAAGCCGAGGACGGCGAGGCCGGAGGCCACCGTCAGGACCGTCGTTCGCAGGAGCCTGGTCGGCATGGCGTTCCCTCTCTGCACGGTTCTCCCGAACCGGTGCCCACGGAGCGTGGTTGCACGAAAGGGATCGTCTGCCCAACGGAGCCTCTACAGACCCCTGATGCGTCATTCCGGCCTGGCCCGACCGGACTAGTCCGCGGCTGACCCCTCCGTCCGCCGCAGTGGGTCTTGGGGGAGTTGTGTCCGCCATCCGGACACAACTCCCCCAAGACGGGGGGTCTAGGCGGCCGCCATCGGGCGGGCGGCCGGGGCGAAGGGGCGCAGGAGGACGTCGGCGGCGAGGTCGTCGACGTCGCTCACGACGAGGGCGCTGGCGGCGTCGCGGGCGGCCCGGGCGACGATCGTCACGCGAGCGTCCGCCGAGGCGAAGGGATCGCGCCCGAACGCTTCGAGGACGGCGTCGACGGCCGCATGCCCGGCCAGTCCCGCCTCGATCTGCCGGCCCAGCCGCCGAACGGCCTGGTCGGCACGGTGGTTGGCGCGCCGGCGCTCCGGCCAGTCGGCCGACGTGGCGAGCGAGTCCTCGACGGAGGCGGCGATGGCGTCGAGCTCGTCGATGGTGAGCTCGGCCAGGCGGCGGACGAAGGTGAGGTGCTGGTCGTCCATGGTGCTCCCTCGGTGGTGCGACGTGAACGGCGATGTTGGAGTGCGTCTTCATCGGTTCTACGCACCACCCGATCGGACGTCGCGCTCCACGCCGCAAGATTTCGCGGCCCTGGCGTGCGCCAGAATGCGGCCGGAGGTGATCGGATGCCGATCGACCGCGATCTCAAGCGCTGCCTGGGGCAGATGATCAAGGGCGTGCAGGTGGTGGGCGCGTGTGCCGGCGGCGAGGTACGCGCCTACACCTCGCACTGGATCACCCAAGTCAGCTTCGAGGAGCCCATCGTCATGGCCTCGACGTCGCCGAAGCACGACACGCATCCGCTGATGGTCGAGAGCGGCCGCTTCGGCGTGTCGATCCTCGCCGCCGACCAGATCGAGGAGGGGCAGTACTTCTCCTATCCCGGGCGGCGCTTCCGGCGCATCGCCGAGGAGTTTCTCGTCATGGAGGACGGACTCCCGTTCGTGCCCGGCGCCATCGCCTGGCTGGCGTGCGACATCTTCGACCGGGTCTCGGGACGTTTCGACCACGACCTGTTCTTCGCCCGCGTCTCGCGGGCGTGGGAGGGGCGCCTCGGAGAGAACCCGCTCGCCTACTCCGCCCGCCACGGCTGGCGGGTCGTCGACGGCCCTGCCCGCGAGCCGGGCGTCTCCATTCGCGACCGCCTGCTGGAGCGGCTCGCGAACGAGGACGAAGACTGACTCCCACCCCCGCCCGCCCTCGCCGTCTTGGGGGAC
>DATLFW010000510.1:0-3661 GCA_035540775.1 Acidimicrobiia bacterium | reverse complement strand
CTCCGCGATCACCGTCGGCTGCTCCAGAATGCGACGGCCAGCGAGGAGCGACACGGGAGCCACCGGGATCACCGCTCGCAGGGAACGGTTGACGTCGCCGAGTTCGGCGCGACGGTCGCGGCATTCGGCGCAGGCGGCGAGGTGGGCGTCGACCTTGTGGACCGACCGGCGAGAACTCGTCCCTCGGACGTAGGCCGCCAGCCGCGAGATGGTGTCGGCGCACTCGGGGTCTCTCGGCGTCCGAAGGTGCTCGCGCAGGAACGCCTCCCGCAGCCGGTGCCGAGCCCGCTGCACCAGCGCAGCCGCCCCGTTCGGCGACGTCCCGACCACGGATCCGACCTCGGCCGTCGTGAAACACTCCACCTCGGCCAGCCACAGCGCCACCCGGTGCCGTTCGTCGAGCGAGCGGAAGGCGGCAGTGACGAAGTGGTCGTCGTCAGCCGCCAGGCTGATCTCGTCGGGCCCCGGCGCCGTCGAGACCGGCTCCAGCCAGTCGGCGACGGGCCGCTCACGTGAGCGGAGCAGGTCGATGGCGGCATGCCGCACGGTGACAGCGAGGTACGAGCGGAACGAGCCGATCTCACGGTTCGGGATGGCGGCGAGGACGCGGGCGAAGGCCTCCGAGACGGCGTCCTCGGCGTCGCGGTCGTCGACGCTGATGCTCCGTGCGATGCGCCAGGCGAGGTCTCGGTGCCGGTCGTAGAGCGCGAGGAAGGCTTCGGTGTGCCCCTCCCTCACGGCCTCGAGCAACAGCGCCTCGGGCGCGTCCCCCTGGACAACCCCCATGCCACTCCGAATCGTAGTCGTACGACCACTCAGTGCGCTATGGGTGGATTACTCCATCGGGGGGGCAAAGTCCTGCCACGCAACGTGCACAACCGCCCACAATTCGGGAGGCGGGGTCGTCGAGGTCGCCGCGAGGCGAAGACACAACTCGTCCTCGCTGACGTCGGCCTGCATTCGATCGCCGGTCGGCGGGTCGCGCAGATCGATGAGGTCGTCGACGAACTCGCCCGCGCGCTCCCGTCCCGGCTCGCCGAGGCGAGCGCTGCGCGCTCGGGCGGCCTCCCGGATGGCGGAGACCAAGCGCACCCGGAACGGCACTTCCGAAGGCCGCCGAGCGGTCACGCACGACACCATCCCCTCCACCACGGCCATGGCCGCCCGGTCGTCGTCGGGGACCACGACGGTCGCCACCCGCCACGCCATGGCCTGGTGCCGCCGGTACAGCTCGCTGAAGGCGCTGCGGTCCCCGGCGCGCGCCGCCAGGAACAACATCTCGTCTTCCGACGCCGGCGGTTCCCCTCTGATCGCCATCGCGTACAAGACGGAGAACGACCGGCGAGATGACGCGGTTTCGCCGAGAAATTTGGGCCTCGCCACGCTTCGTGCGGGCTCCGAGCCTGGGTAGCCTCACTCTGTGCGCCGTCCGCTCGACCGTCGCCGATTTCTCGCCGTCGCCGCGGGCGCGCTCGCCACGGGGACGGGCGGCGCCATCGCCGCCCTCCGCGGCTCCGATCCGAGGCGGGAACCGGTTGCCTCCGGGGGTGCCTCGACCGCTCCCACGTCGTCGAGCACGGGCGCCACCAGCAGCACGGCGGCCCCTTCGACCTCGACGACTCCGACCTCGACGTCGACGACGACCACGACCGCCGCCCCGGCGTCCGCCGGCGGCACCCGCGTGCTCTGCCGCGACGCATGGGGCGCCGCACCGCCGGCGGGAGCGTTGCCGGCGCACACCGTCGACCGCCTCACGATCCACCACACCGGCGTCGCCCTGACCGATCCCCGCACGGCGCCCGCCCGGATGCGGGGGCACCAGCGCTACCACCAGCGTCACGGCTTCACCGACATCGCTTACCACCTCGTCATCGACGGGACGGGCAACGTCTACGAGGGACGCGACCGCGGCCAACCGGGAGAGACCTTCACCGACTACGACCCGACGGGGCACCTCCTCGTGACCCTCGAGGGGAACTTCGACGAGCAGCCCCTTCCCGGCGCCCAGCTCGACGCGCTCGTCGCCGTCATGGCCTGGGCGTGCCGGCACTACGGCATCGCTCCCGACGCCATCCTGAGTCACCGCGACTGGGCGTCGACCTCGTGTCCGGGCGCCGCTGCGCATGGCGTGATCGCAGACGGCACCCTCGCCCGCCGTGTCGAGGCAGCGATGGGCGCCGATCTCGTCCCGTGGTGCGGCCCCGACGCCGCCGCTCACGTCGCAGCCATCGAGGCCGGGACCGCCTGACCGCGGCGGCAACGTTCCCCTGCCGCGCCGGATCGGGTATGGCGCAGGCGATGGCCGAGACGACCACCGACGCCCCTGCCGCCCGCCGCCGCCCGCTCGGACGGCCCTTCGGCTTCATCGTGGCCGTCGTGCTGGTCGGTGCTCTCCTCATCGGCCTCGTCGTTGCGTTCATCGACGGCGACGACGACGCGGTCGACCGGCAGGCAGGCACGACCGAAGGGCTGCCGTCGTGGGTGGAGGAGGTCTCACCGCCGCCGGGTGCCGAACTCAACGGTGGGGGCATCGTCATGGTGAACCCCGACGTGCTGGGCCTCGACCAAGAGATCCGCCTCGTCGTGGACGGCATCGACGTCACGGCGCAAGCCGTCGGCGAGCCGCGACGGGAAGAGTCCGACGCCGCCGGTGGTGGTGTCGTCGGGCCTGTGAATCCGGGGCCGTTCGCCTATGACCCCGAGAACACGACGGAGCCCCTCGTTCCCCTCGACCCAGGGCCGCACGAGGCGGAGATCATCCTCGTCCGGTACCCCGAAGGCATCGACGAGGGCGAGTTCGAGGTGCGCGACCGGTTCCGCTGGGAGTTCTCGATTCTCTGACGCCTCCTGGCGATCGTGACGGCTCGCCGCCGCCAGAGCCTCCGGGGCTACGCTGCCGCCACCGGCCGGGCCACGATGTCGCCCGGCGACGACCAGGAGGCAGGGAGTGGCCAGCAACGCGGAACGAGCGGCGGAGTTCCTGACGGCTCGCAAGGGCGAGGTCGAGGGTGTCGGTGAGTGGTTCGAAATCGACCAGGAGCGGATCAACGCATTCGCCGACGTCACCATCGACCACCAGTTCATCCACGTCGACCCGGAGCGGGCGAAGGACACGCCCTTCGGGAGCACGATCGCCCACGGGTTCCTCACCCTGTCGATGCTCACGCACCTCACCTCGTCGATCGAGCGCGACATGGCGCCCTACGAAGGCATCGTGATGGGTGTCAACTACGGCTTCGACAAGGTCCGCTTCCCCGCCCCTGTCAAGGTCGGCGCCCGCATCCGGGCACGCAGCGAGTTCGGCGACGTCGTGCTGAAGGACCCGAACACGCTCCAGGTGACCCGCAACATGACCGTCGAAATCGAAGGCGAGCAGCGCCCCGGTTGCGTCGCCGAATGGGTCACGCTCCTCGTCTACGCCTGACAAGCGGCGCACCGCAGCGTTTCCCGGCCACCGTCGACCGGGTAGGCGCGCGTCATGGTGACATCGGCTGACCCGCGCGATCCCTCTTCACGGAGATCACCGGACGACGCCGGCGACGAGGGCGAGAGCACCCAGGACGAGATCGTCGCCCGCCGCCCGACGGGTGAAGAGCGCCTCTACACCGGTGAGCCGCTCGACACCGGTGACGGCGTCGAGGTGCCCGCCCAGCAGAACGTA
>DATLFW010000509.1:0-5007 GCA_035540775.1 Acidimicrobiia bacterium | reverse complement strand
ACACCCCGCGAGACGGCCGAGCGGCGGGCGCGGCGCATCGCCTTCACCCTCGTCGAACTCGGCAACGACGTCGACGTGGTCGAGCGGGCGCTGCACCACCTCGGATTCCAGCCACTCGTCTGCCGCGACGCCGCCCAGTGGGCGCACGCGCACCACCGGGCGATGGAACGCCAAGTCGCCAGCGAGTCCCGCCACCCGTCCGCGCTCCCGGCCGGCCCCCCATCCGAGGCCGAGGGCAAGACGGCGGCGTGACGCCGGCCGGGGGCCGTCCCGGCCACGACCCGGGGCGGCCCCGCCGGCGACCCGGCCCGTCGGTACCCTGTGACCCGTGGTCGAACGGGACGCGCTCGAGGAGATCGCCGGGTGGATCCGGGGCGCCGAGCGCGTGGTGGCCCTGACGGGAGCCGGCATCTCGACCGACTCCGGAATCCCAGACTTCCGAGGCCCGAACGGCGTCTGGACCAAGAACCCAGAGGCCGAGAAGTACGCCACCCTCAGCTACTACATGAACGACCCCGAGATCCGGGTGCGGGCGTGGCGGCACCGGCTCGAGAGCCCGATGTGGGACGCCGCCCCCGGCCCCGGCCACGTCGCCCTCGCCGAGCTGGAGCGGAAAGGGCGCCTCGACACGCTCGTCACCCAGAACGTGGACGGCCTCCATCACAAGGCGGGGTCGTCGCCGGAACGGATCGTCGAGGTCCACGGCAACGTCCGCGAGGTCGTCTGCATGACGTGTGCGGAACGGGCGCCGATCGAGCGAGCCCTCGACCGGGTGCGCGGCGGCGAGGACGACCCGCCCTGCCGGTCGTGCGGGGGCATCCTGAAGACCGCCACCATCAGCTTCGGGCAGAACCTCGAGCCTGACGTCATCGCCCGGGCGGAAGCGGCGGCGCGGCAGGCCGACGTCTTCCTCGCCGTCGGCACGACGCTCGTCGTCTACCCCGTCGCCTACCTCCCCGAGTACGCGCTGGCGGCCGGCGCCCGCCTCGTCATCGTCAACGCCGAACCCACCCCGTACGACCGCTACGCCGACGCCGTCTTCCACGAGCGCATCGGCGACGTGCTCCCGCCCCTCGTCGACCTCGTCTGACGAGACGGTTGCGCCTCCCCGGCGTCGGGTAGTCGCGAAATATGCGCCTCTTGAGACTGACCGTGACCCTGTTGGTCGTCGCCCTGGCTGCGTTGACGGCCTGCGGGGAGGACGACGACCCGGGCGAGGACGTGCAGGACTCCATCCCGCCGCAGGAGGAAGACGTCGAAGACCCGAATTTCGGCGTGACGACGACAACGGGAGAGGACGGCACGACCACGACGGCGACGGGCACCGAGCTGGCGACGTGCCAGGCGAGCCAGTTCACGATCGGCTATCCCTCCGACTGGTCGGTGAACGACGAGCAGGAGGCGGAGCCGTGCCGCTGGTTCCACCCCGAGCCGTTCGAGCTTCCTCAGCAGACCGAGGCGACGAACATCGCCGTCCACGTCGACACGCCGAATGCCGCCTACGCCGACATTCTGGAGGGCACCACGGCGGGGCCCGACGTCGACGAGGTCCGCAGCGACGAGGAGATGACCATCGCCGGAGTCGAGGCGCACCGCACCCACTACATCTCCTCGGGTGAAGCGCTGCTTCCCGCCGGCACGGAGGTCGTCGTCTACGTCGTCGACGCCCCCGAGGGGCCGATCGTGATGACGACGACGGGCGTCGCCGAGGGCGACTTCGAGGCGAACGTCGACGCCCTCGACGCCATGGCGGGCTCCCTGACCTTCACGTGACCGTTCAGCTGACCTCGGCGAACGAACGCCGTCAGGTGCCGATGCACGCCCGGGCAGCCGACTCCGCCAATGCGGCGAAGCCGGGGGGTTCCTCCTCGGCCCCGAGCCACTCCTCCAGCGTGAGCAACTGCTCCTGGTCGAGGCCATCGACGATCTCGGACGCGTAGCACCGGGAGAAGTCGACGGGCGCCCCTTCCTGCACGCCGCCGAGGGTGATGTAGCCGCGGAAGAGCGGAACGCCGAGGGCCGCCTCCGAGTGCCCCCGCACCTCGCCGGCCGCGTCGGCGCCCGGGTCGCAGGAGTGGAGGATCACCCGCTTCCCGGTGCGGCGGATGTCGGCCGAGGCCTTCGCTCCCGCCTCGTTCCACGCCGCCAACGCCGACTCCATCTCATCGGCGTCGGCGTCGGTCTCACCTTCGAAGACGGCCCGGACGCACGGACGGCCGTCGTCGACCGACACGACGTAGGAGTCGCCGCCCCACCCGTCGACCGCCTCCAATGCCCGCGTGAGATCGATCCGCTCGGCAAGGACGAGATACCAGGTGAGAGCGCCGAAGTCGCCGGAGTCGATCTCCTCCTCGCCGCCCGGGAGGCCCGGCACCGGGACACGCTCGGGATCGTCGTCGTCGAGATACGTCCAGGGATCGAGGAGGTGCTCGTCACTCGTGGGGGGATCGCGGAAGGCGTCGTCGACGGCGTCGTTCCCGCCTTCTTCGTCGAGGACCGCGACGAACAGGTCGCCGAGGGCGTACGGCGCCCCCATGAACACCTCGAGCACCGGCGGGACGTCGGACGTGTTCGACTCGAGCTCCTCCAGCCCCTCCTCCTCGAACTGCGCGTACTCCTCCTGCTCGGCGGCCGGGAGGCTCTCGAGGTAGGCGACCTCAATGCGCCCGGCGTCGCCCTCCCCGAGGGCCCGGTACGCGAACAGCTCACCGTCGGTGGCGTCCTCGGGCGGATCCTCGATGAGGCCGAGCCCGAAATGCTGATCCTGGAGGGCGTGGGTCAGTTCGTGGACAAGGGTCACCTTCGTCGGCGTGTCGAGCGTCTCGCCCTTCACCACGACCCGCTGGTCCTCGACGCTGTAGAAGGCGAGGACGCCCTCACCGGTGAGGGTGTTGAGCTCCTCGAAAAGGTCGACGTCGCCCTCGATCAACCCGAGTGCCCGCATCGTTCCCGTGAACGCCTCGATCTCGCGCCGCTCCTCGTCGGTGAGGTCGGCGGCATCGGAGGTCACCTCCTCACGGAAGGCGCGCTCGGCGAGGAACTCGATCTCGACGGGGTGCTCGAAGTCGAGGTCTCGCTCGTCCTCCACGAAGGCGACGAGGTCCTCGACACGGGGGTCCCAGGTGTCGGGATGGTCGACGCCGTCGCCGCCGCCCTGCACGAGGAGGAAAGCGACCGCCGCGCCCGCCACCACGAGGAAGGCGGCCAGGAACACGGGCCACCGCCGACGCGGGGCCGCCAGGGGAGACGGCAGGGATCCTGACGGTTGCGTCGGCTCGAAAGATCCCCACTCGTCAACGATGGCGTGAGCGTACCGGGCGTCGGCCGCTTGCAGGAGTACGCAGGAGATCGCGGTGCCGTTGGGGAATACCCGACCCAACGGGTAGGATTTAGGGAGTGGTCGACGGGTGTCCCGTCGGCAGATCAGTGTTCGAGGGAGCCTCACATGCCCAGCTATCGCGACCTCCTGAAGCAAGCGAAGGAACGCATCCGGGAGATCCAGCCCGGCGAGGCCGAGACGCGCCTGGGTGCGGCGACCTTCATCGACGTCCGCGAGCCCGACGAGTACGAGCAGGGGGCGCTCCCGGGCGCCGTCCACATCCCACGCGGCCACCTCGAGAGCAATATCGAAAGCCGGATCCCCGACCGCTCGGCGCCCGTCGTCCTCTACTGCGCCGCCGGCAACCGCTCGGCGTTCGCCGCCGACACCCTCCAGCAACTCGGGTACACCGACGTCGTCTCGATGGCGGGCGGCTTCAACAAGTGGAAGGACGAGGGTCGCGAGTGGCGGACCCCTCGGACGCTCACGCCCGAGCAGCGCAACCGCTACCAGCGGCATCTCCTGATGCCGGAAGTCGGGGTGGAAGGGCAACAGAAGCTGCTCGACGCCTCGGTGCTCCTGATCGGCGCGGGCGGCCTCGGCTCGCCCGCCGCCCTCTACCTCGCCGCCGCGGGCGTCGGGCGCATCGGCATCGTCGACATGGACGAGGTCGACCGGTCGAACCTGCAGCGTCAGATCCTCCACAACGAGGAGCGGATCGGGATGCGCAAGGTCGACTCGGCCGCCAAGAGCATCCAGGCGCTCAACCCCGACGTCGAGGTGGTCGGCTACGACACCCGCCTCAGCGCCGACAACATCCTCGACGTCATCGATGGCTACGACGTCATCGTTGACGGCGCCGACAACTTCCCTACCCGCTACCTCCTCAACGACGCGTCGTTGCTGAAGCGGATCCCGGTCGTGCACGGCTCGATCTTCCGCTTCGACGGGATGGTCACGGTCTTCAACCCGTACGAAGGCCCCTGCTACCGGTGCATGGTGCCGGAGCCCCCGCCCGCCGAGTTGGCGCCGTCGTGCGCCGAGGCCGGCGTGCTCGGGGTGCTCCCGGGGATCATCGGTTCCATCCAGGCAGTCGAGGCGATGAAGCTGGTGCTGGGCATCGGCGACAGTCTCGCCGGCCGCCTGCTCGTCTACGACGCCCTCGAGCAGTCGTTCCGCAACCTGAAGGTCAACCGCGACCCGCAGTGCCCGGCCTGCTCGCCCGGCGCCGAGATCGTCATCGCCGAGTACGACGAGCACTGCCTCCCCCACGCCGTCCTGCGCGACGGCACCGAGGTCGGCGCCCACTGACATCCCCCTGTCCTCTCCCGTCTTGGGGGACTTGTGTCCGCATACCGCGCGGAACTCCCCCAAGACGGCGGCAGACGGCAGACGGCGCCCGTCGGCAGACGGGAGACGGCGAGGGGTGAGGTCCGCGTGAGGGAAGCGGCCCGGCCGTAACCTCGGGGGCCGATGGGCGACGGGACGCACCGGCGCCGCCGCGCACTGTGGCGAGCGGTCAGCATCGCCGCCTTCGTCGGCCTGGCGGCCGGCACCACCGGGGGCGTGCCCTCGATCCTCGAACGGTGGCAGGGCGACCGCGTCTACGGCCAGGGAACCGCCGCTGCCGCACCCGCTCCGCCGCCCGCCCCGTCGACCGCTCCGCCGGATACGGCTCCCCCTTCCAC
>DATLFW010000508.1:0-6891 GCA_035540775.1 Acidimicrobiia bacterium | reverse complement strand
ATGACGTCCGAGTCGTCGTCGGTCGACGACGCCATCATGAACTTCCACTCCCCCACCCGCACGCCCGAGAAGACGTTCATCAGCCAGTAGTAGAGGTACTTGCGGTTCGAGGGGGCGTCGTCGCCGAGGAGGAACGACGTCTGGTCGACCCCGTCGACGAAGCGGTCCGGCGGGGGCTCGGCCCCCGCAAGGCGCAGCGACGTGTTGAAGAGGTCCATCAGGGAGAAGAGACCGTCGGTCACCCGATCGGCGGGCACCGTGCCCGGCCAGGAGACGATGCCGGGCACCCGCTGCCCGCCCTCCCACGTCGAGCCCTTCGACGAGCGGAAGGGCGTGAAGGCTGCGTCGGGCCACGTCTCCGTGTTGGGCCCGTTGTCGGAGGAGACGACGACGACGGTGTCCTCGAGCTGGCCCGTCGCCTCGAGCTCGCGGACCAGGCGCCCCACGATGTCGTCGAGTTCGAGGATCGTGTCCTTGTAGGGGTGCTTGGCCGGCGACTTCCCCAGGAAGTCGGGGTGCGGGTAGTTGTCGAAGTGGGCGCCACGGGTGCAGTGGTAGAGGAACCAGGGCTGGTCGCTCCCCGCCATGCGCCGGATGAAGTCGAGCGAGTAGTTCGCCCACTTGTCGTCGAGGAGGGAGAGCACGGGGACGGTGACCTCCTCCACGTTCTCCGGTTCGGCACCCCGGGTCGCGTGCACGAAGCACTTGTTGAACGCCATGTTCTTCACCCACTCGGTGCGCTCGTCGCTGTAGACGACCTCGGGGAAGAAGTACGGGTCCCGCCACTCCGTGTACATGTCGGAGACGGAGAGGAAGCCGTAGAAGTCGTCGAACCCGACGTTCTGGGGCTGCGACTGCGGGTTCTCGCCCATGTGCCACTTGCCGACGGCCTGGGTGATGTATCCGGCCTCGGAGAGGAGGTGGGCGAGGGTGACCTCCCCGTCCAGCCCGCCCGGCATGTCGTACATCGGCGGGCGAAGCAGACCGTGACGCAGGGGCAGCCGACCGGTGAGCAGCGAGGCTCGTGACGGCGTACAGGTCGGCTCGCTGTAGCACGAGGTGAGCAGCGTGCCAGAGCGAGCCAGCCGGTCGATGTTGGGCGTCGGTGCGCCGATGGCGGTACCGCCGCCGTAGCAACCGAAGTCGCCCCAGCCGACGTCGTCGAACAGGACGACGAGGATGTTGGGCCGCTTGGAGCGAGCAGCCAGGCGCTCCTCGGCCGCCGCCACGACCGGATCATGTGCCATAAGGCGGCAGTGTCCGCCGAAACGGCGCCACCCGGCAACCGGCCGCCGGCGAACTTGGCCTCCGGAACGGCGCATATCCCTGCACAAAGGGCCAAGAACGGGGTGCAGACGCGGAAAGGTGCAGGGCTGGGACGTTGATCCCTGAGCCCTGCACCCCTCATGCCGCCCGGCCGACGCCGGGCACGGTCCGGGCGACGATCAGACGCTCGCCATCTCCTTGGTGCGGACGCTGTGGCCGTTGCCCACGACCACGGTCGGGGGCGTCCGCATGGCGTGGACCAGACCGGCCAGCGCCAGCACCGCCAGGAGGCCGGCGAGGGCGAAGGCGATCGTCGCCACCTGCGCACCCTTCACGCCGAACACGCTGAACCCGTAGGAGGTGAGGAGCAGACCACGGAGGGTCTCACCCTTGAAGAGCGTGTCGCGAGCGCCGGTGACCTCGGCCAGCTCAGCCTCGAGGGCCGCCTGCTCGCCCTCCGGAGCCTCTTCGATCTGCGCCTCGAGACCGCGCTGCACGCCACCCAGCTCGGCGTACGTCTGACCCTCGGCGATGTCCTTCAGGTGCAGTCCGATGTACTCGTTGGCGTAGCACTCCGCCTGCTTGCCCGTCGTCACCGGCTGGCCAGCGTTTGCCACCAGGCACTCGGCCTGCCGCTCTTCCTCGGAGAGGAACTCGGCCGGGGTGAAGGTGATCTTCTGCTCCGACAGCTGGTCGCGGACGTAGTCCTTGGCGAAGTTGGCGTTGGCCGTGAGCACCAGTCCGATGATCACGAGCAGTGCGGCAAGCCCGAGGCCGCCGACGCTGAAGATGATGTCGAGCGTTCGACGCTTCATGTCGTTCCCTTCGTTGTGCCCGGTCCCTGTGACCCGGCCCGGCGTGCACCCGAACGAACTTCCCGGCGTGCACCCTCATGGTGCCGACCGGGGCGATCGGGGTCGCCGGGCGAAGGTCGGGACTCCCGCCGCCGGTCGGCACCGCCCGGTGGGACCTTCGGCACCTACAGTGCTCCCGTGCGACCGGGGGGACGGCCAATGGTTCGGGCGCTCGCGGCGCTCGCCGTGCTGGCGGGCGCGATCGCCGTCGCCACCCTCGTCGCCGGCGACGACGGGGACGGGTGGCAGGAAGTCACCGACGCGACCCGTCGACTGCGCGTCGCCGTTCCGGACGACTGGGACCACGTCGCCACCGATCCACACGAGATCGCCGGACGTCCCCGCGCCTACGTCGAGGCGTCGCCGGACCAGCATGCCTACCGGGCGGGGAGGGACGCTCCGGGCCTCGAACTCCTGCTCGTCGAGGGGGTCTCCGACCTCGACGCGCTCGTCGCCGACGTGGCGGAGCGCACCGGGGTGGTCGACGACTGCCGCAAGCGCCAAGGCCCCGCTGGGGTCGGCGACGGCATCGACGCCGTCGTGGAGGTGTGGGAGGACTGCGACGGTGGCGGAGCGATCTACCTGGTGGCGCTCCGCCACGGGGTGGGCGCCAGTGTCGTGGGCGGAATCCAGTCGGACGACGACGAACTCGTCGAGCGCGTCCTGGCGGGGATCGAGGTGGTCTCCGGCGGTTAGGCCGACCGGCCGTCGACGCTCCGGGGCAGCACGGCCGTCACCCGGCGGCGGCGGTCGAGCGACGATAGGCCGAAGGCGAGGCAGGCCACCCCGAGGGCGGCAATGGGGAGGGCCAAGAGGTCGCCGGTGTGGACACCACGCCCGAGCCCCTCGTCGATCGAGACGGCGATCGGGCCGATGCTCATCGAGAACACCACCTGGAAGGCGAGCACCAGGTAGGAGAGCCCGACGGCGACACTGAGGATGGCCACCACGAGCGATTCCCGCCGCCCCGAGGCTTGGCGCGGCCCGAAGCGCTCGAAGGTGGAGCGGCGACGGGGAGCGGGGCCTCGGCCAGGCATGGGTCGCGCGTCGGCGTCCCGGGCATGCGACTTGAGCGCACGCTCCGGGCCGCAGTGCGGGCACGCTTCCTCGCCGCGCGACGTGCGCCGACGTGGCGTGTGGAAGGGGCAGTCGGCCATCAGGGCATTCGTACCACGGAACACCCCGGAAGGGGGAGGCCAGTGACCAGTCTCGAGCGGCGCCGCGTGCTCGTCACGGGAGCCGGCGGGTTCATCGGGTCGCACCTCGTGCGCCTCCTGCTTGCCGAGGGCGCCGACGTGTTCGCCATGTCGGACTCCGTGTCACTCGTGTATCCGATCCGCCTGGCCGCCTGCGCAGACGCCATCACGGTCGTCGAGGCGAACGTGAACGACCGCTCGTCGATGGACGACGTCGCTGCCACCGTGAAACCCGACTTCGTGGTCCACCTGGCCGCCTTCACGCACGTGGGGAAGTCGTTCCGGCGTGTCGACGAGAACATCCAGACCAACATTCAGGGAACCGTCAACCTGCTCCAAGCCCTCGACGGCGAGTACGAGCGGTTCGTCTACGTGGGAACGAGCGAGATCTACGGCGACGTGGCGGTGCCGTTCGTCGAGGACGGGCCCGTGAACCCGATCTCGCCCTACTCCGTCGCGAAGTACGCCGCCGAGCGGTACTGCCGGATGTTCCATCAGGCGTACGGCTGGCCCATCGTCTGCCTCCGTCCCTTCAATGCGTACGGACCGTGGCAGACGGCCGACCGCATCATTCCCGAGATCATCCTGAGCGGTCTTCGGGGACGCGAGCTCCGTCTCACCGAAGGCCGTCAGACCCGCGACTTCACCTTCGTGACGGACGTCGCCGAAGGCTTCCTCCACGCCCTGACCGCACCCGGCGTCGAGGGCGAGGTCTTCAACATCGGTTCCGGGGAGGAGGTGTCCATGCGCGACCTCACCCGTCTCATCCTCGAGCTCATGGGCAACCCGATCCGACCCGCCTTCGGCGCCCTGCCCGAGCGACCGACCGAGATCTGGCGGATGTTCTGCGACAACGCCAAGGCCCGCGTGCACCTCGACTGGAAGCCGAGCGTGCCCCTCGCCGAGGGATTGACCGCCACCGTCGACTGGTACCGCGAGCAGTTCGAGGCCCGGAGCCCCTTCGTCTGCTGAGGGACGGCGACGACGCACGCCCTGACCAGAACGCCACGAAGCGTCATGGGAGCGCTGCGAAGCGTCGCCCTCCGTGCGGTTACTCCTGCGTCGAGTGGTGACGCCGCGTGAACCTCTTGCCACGTTTCGAGAGGGCTGCTAAACGGAAACAACGGCCGAATCGGACGGACGCTCGCAGACGCCATACAAAGTGATGTGCGGGGCCGAGCAGGGATCATGCGGACATCGGTCGAACCTCCGGCAGCGGAGGGACGACCTCGGGGGGATCAACAGGCGTGTCGGCGATCGGGAGGAGCCGCGACCGTTTCCGGTCCGGCTCAGACGGTTCGGGAATTTCGCGAAAAATCTGCGCGACCACCACCAGACTCGGGTGTGGACCACACGTCGGGAGCTCACCGCAGTCGGGCTCGCGACGGCAGGGGTACACCGTTCTCGTCACCGGGGGTAGGGCGTGACGACGGGTCAGCGGCTCGGGCGGGATCACGGAACGAGCTCCCGCAAGGGCATCGACTTCGACGCCATCTGGGAGCACCGCCAGGAGCTCCACGACATGTGCGAGCGGATCGTCGGCGACTCCGCGCTCGCCGACGACCTCGTCCAGGAGACGTATCTCCAGGTCCTGCGCAACATCGACCGGCTCGAGGTGCGCGACGGCCTCATGCCGTGGCTCGTGACGGTGGCGAAGCGGCGCAGCCTCAACGAACTCCGCCGGCACCGCTACTCCACCCCGGTCGATGCCGTCCCCGACCGCAGCACGGTGCCCGAGGCGGACCCGTGCGAAGCGGCCGCCCTGAGCGACGAGGTCAGGCGGGTGAAGGAGGCGCTCGAGGGGCTCACCCCGCGAGAGCGCGACCTCCTCCTGCGCCAGGTCTACCGCGGCATGTCGCTCGCCGAACTCGCCGACGAGGACGCCAGCACGGCGGCGTCGGTGCGATCCGTGCTCAACCGGGCGCGGTCGAAGATCCGGGGCGCCGTCAGCGACGGCGGAGCCCTCGTGCTGGTGCCGCTCGGGACCGCCGGTTCGTGGATGCGCCGACGCGTGGAGGCGGCCTCCGCCCGCCTCCAGTCGGTGGGCGACGTGACCGTGGGCTACGCCCGCCTCGGTGAGATCGTGGCGGCAGGAGTCATCACCGCGACGCTGGCGGGGACCGGCGCCCCGACGCCCTCCGGCGACGTGACCCTCGCCGGGCCGTCACCCGACGTCGCCTTCTCCGATGCGTCGTCGGCGCCGCTGACGACGACCCCACCGGCACAACCGGTGCAGGCCGACGCGGCCCCGGTGGTGGCGGAACCGGCCACGCCGCCGACGACCGAGCCGCCCGCGCCACCGGTACCCGACCCCACCGACGTCCTCCCGATCGACCCGGCGGACCCGCTCCCCCGCGCCGACGAGCCGGAGGAGGCCCATTACCAGAGCTTCGCGGCGGGCGGAGACGGCTCCGGCGAGACGTTTGCGCTGGGGCAGGCGAGCGGCAAGTGCCACATCGACTGCGTCACCCTGTTCCGCTCGCAGGACGGCGGTGCGACGTGGGAACGCCTGCCCGCCAAGGGGCTGAACGCCACGAAGCTCATGCTCCCGTCGAACTACCCGACGGACCCCCGTATCTTCGCCTCCGGCGAGGGGGGTCTCCAGGTGTCGCGGGACGGGGGACAGACGTTCGACTCGGTCGTCGGGCTGCCGGGCGGACCCACCGCGATGTCGCCCGACTTCGAGAAGCGCCCGACGATCCTCGTCGGCGCCGCGCCCGGGTGGCGCTACGACGCGCGGACCGGGCACCACAAGCCCATGACGGGCGCGCCTGCCTCCACGTCGACCATCCCGTTCGCCTTCGCCCCCGACTTCCGGTCCTCGAAAACCGTCTACGCCGGGGCCTTCACCTTCACCGGTGACCGCACCCAGGCGGCCGTGTACACGTGCTCGTCGACGACCAACCACATGACCTGCCGCCGCCACGTCGCACTGCCGGCCCTCGACTCGTCGCCGTCGATCGCCGCCATGCGCTCGGGAGGCGTCGTGTTCGCCTGGGGCGAGCAGGGCTTCTTCTGGTCCGGCGACCGCGCTGCGTCCTTCACCGAGGTCGAACTTCCGTTCCACTCCGTCACCGGAGTGACCGAGGACGGGGCCGGCAACTTCTACGTCGCCGGCTACACGCGGAACGAGGACGGCATGTCGGGCGGCGTCGCGCGCTCGACAGACCGCGGACGGACGTGGACCACCGTCGGGCAGGACACCCGGCTGGCCGACGGCGCCCAAGCTGTCTCGGCGTCCGGACGGCGGATTCTCGCCGCCCCGCTCGAGTCGGCGGGCGGCGGTCTCCTGTGCTCGCTCGACGCGGGCGCCACCTGGCAGACCCGCTGCGCCTGACGCCACCGACGCGCGGCCGACGACCGCGTCGACCTGACGACGGCCCAGAGGCTCATCACGCGCGATCTCGCATCCGGTCCTCGCGTTTCCCCTGATTTCACAAGGGTTTCTTGCCCCTCGGCGTCGCGAGCTTTTCCACCGATCTGCGCGACCGATCCCGCCCTCGGGTGTGGAGCACGTGATGGACCGAGACTCGCAGAGGGGGGACGTGCACCGTGGTTGACGTCGTCATCCTGTG
>DATLFW010000507.1:0-11932 GCA_035540775.1 Acidimicrobiia bacterium | reverse complement strand
ATGTCGGAGTACATGGAGAAGCACACGGTGAGCCGGCTCGTCGGGTCGCCCCCGGGCTACGTGGGCTACGACGAGGGTGGCCAGCTCACCGAGGCCGTGCGGCGCAAGCCGTTCTCGGTGGTGCTCTTCGACGAGATCGAGAAGGCCCACCCCGACGTGTTCAACACGCTGCTCCACATCCTGGAGGATGGTCGCCTGACCGACGCCCAGGGCCGGACGGTCGACTTCAAGAACACCGTGATCATCATGACGTCCAACCTGGGGACGGCCGACCTCCGCAAGGCGGCGATCGGCTTCACCAAGGCCGACGAGGCGATCACGTACGAGAAGATGAAGGAGAAGGTGACGGAGGAGCTGAAGCGGCACTTCCGCCCCGAGTTCCTGAACCGGATCGACGAGGTCATCGTCTTCCACGAGCTCACCAAGGCCGAGGTCACCCAGATCGTCGACCTGATGATCAAGCGGGTGCACGAGCAGCTCGAGGGCCAGGGGTTGGGCATGGAGGTCATGCCCGAGGCCAAGCTGCTTCTCGCCGACAAGGGCTACGACCCGACGCTGGGCGCCCGGCCGCTGCGCCGTGCCATCCAGCGCCTGGTCGAGGACCCGCTCTCGGAGCGGATCCTGTGGAAGGAGTTCAGCGCCGGCCAGACGGTCGTCGTCGACGCCGAGAACGGCGAGATCGTCTTCCGGGCCGTCGACGGCATCGAGCCGCCGCCCGTCGAGCTGGCCGAGGCCGGCAGCGGGACCCCGGCCGGAGGCGACAGCACCAGCTGACCTCCACTCCTCGAACGACTCCGTGGAACGCCGCCCTTCGGGGCGGCGTTCCCGCGTCCGGCGCCGTCTTCCCATCGTTTTGGCTGTTCCTGCCGGCCATGGCCGGCAGGAACAGCCAAAACGACGAGAGGGTCAGGCGGGTTCGAGGACGAAGATCTGGATGACGCGCGGTGCCGCTCGCACCTCGTACGACGCCCAGCCCGGGTAGATCTCGAGGCCCCGCGCCCACAGCCGGTCGCGCTCCTCGCCCTCGGCCTGCCGCGCCCGCACCCGCGTCTCGACGCCGTCGACGCGCACCGTCGCCTCCGGATTCGCTCGGAGGTTGTGGTACCAGGCCGGGTGGTTCGCCTGCCCGTAGTTCGAGGCGATGACCACCAACCGCCCCTCGCCGTCGCGGAACCCGACCAGGGGCCAGGTGCGCTTCACCCCGCTCTTGGCGCCCGTCGTCGTCAGCATCACGATGGGCAGCCCGGTGAGGACGCTGGTGGCGGTCCGTCGCCCGCGGGTCAGGCGGAACACGGCCTTGTCGAGCGGATGGAGCACGCGGGCGAAGAGCCGTGACATCGGCTTCATCGCCCCCAGCCGCCGCCCGAACCGGCGCACGGGACCTTCTTCGACGAACGATTCCTCGGTGACCACGGGCGGATCGTACCGGTCGGGCTAACGTCTCACCCCGTGACGACCCAGATCTCGCGTGTCATCGTCGGCTCCGACGGGTCCGATCGCGCCGGGCGGGCCGTGGCCCGGGCGGTCGAGGTGGCAGCGGCGCTCGGAGGGGCGCTGACCGTCCTCGGCGTCGGCACCGCGTCGAAGCTCCGCCCGCTCCTCGAACGCCAGGTCGAGGAGCACGGTGACTCCGGCGTTGCGATCGACATCCGGGTGGAGTCGGGGCACCCGGCGACGGTGATCGCCGAGATCGCCGAGCGGGAGGGCTACGACCTGCTCGTCCTCGGCAACAAGGGCATGAGCGGGCTGGAGCGGCTCCGGCTCGGGTCGGTGCCCAACAAGGTGAGCCACCACCTTCCCTGCTCGTTGCTCATCGTCCGCACCGGATCGTGAGGCGCCGCGCCGCGCTGGTCGCGGCCGGCGCTCTCCTCCTCCTCCTCTCGTCCTGCAAGGTCGACGTCCGCCTCCACGTGGACGCCAACGAGGACGGTTCCGGGGTGGTCCGCCTCGCCTTGTTCCTCGACGAGGAAGCGGTCGAGGCCCTGGGCGGCGACGTGGCACAGCGCTTCCGGATCGCCGACCTCACCCAGGTGGGATGGAGCGTCTCCTCCGGCAGCGGCGAGCGGGCGGCCGACGTGATGGCACAGAAGTCGTTCGCCACGCCGGAGGAGTTGACGGCCGTGGTCCGGGAACTGTCGGGCAACGTGGGTCCCTTCCGAGACTTCCGCTTGGAACGGTCGCGGTCGCGCTTTCGCACGTCGTTCGAGTTCACTGGAACGGTCGACCTGCGCGAAGGCGTGGCGGCCAGCGCCCTCGATCCCGGAGACGAGGGGCTGACGGCGCCGCTCGGCGACCTCGGGGTGTCTCGCGACGACCTCGCTCGCTACCTCTCGGAGAAGATCGACGAGGCGTTCTCCTTCGAGGTCGTCGCCGATCTCCCCGGCGGGGGGAGCGACAATGCGCCGCATTCGGTCGACGGGGAGCCGGCGTGGCGCCCGACGGTGGGCGAGGAGATCGACCTCAGGGCAACGGCGAGCCGACTCGACACGTCGCGGGTCGGGCTCCTGGCCGCGGCCTTGCTGTTCGGCGTGTTGGCGCTCGTCCTCGTGGGCGGGCGTCGAATCAGGTCGCAGCAGCCGGGAGCGTGAAGCAGAACGAGGCCCCCTGACCGTCGGGCGACTCCACCCAGATCTCGCCCCCGTGGAGTTGGACGATGCGGCGCACGACCGAGAGGCCGATCCCCGTGCCGCCCGGTCCGTCGCGGCCGACCGCCCGTTCGAAGGGACGGAAGATCCGTTCCTGGTCCTTCGCAGCGATCCCGGGCCCGCTGTCGCGCACTACGTAGGTGCAGCGAGTGTCGTCGCGGCGTCCGCTCACCACGACTTCGGGCGTCGGCCCTCCGTAGTGGAGCGCGTTGGCGAGCAAGTTCTGGAAGACCTGGCGCACCAGGCCGGCGTCGCAGTGCGCGGGCGGTAGCGTCTCGACGGTCACGACCCCGCCGGTCGCCGTCAGCGTCGTCGCCAGGTTCGCGAGGCTGTCGTGTACCAGCGCCTCGACGTCGACGACGTCGACGACGTCGAGGTCACCGAGATCACGACCGACACGGGCCAGGCGCAGGAGGTCGTCGATGATCTGCTGCATCCGTCCGAGCGCCGTCGTGATGTGGGAGAGGTACTGGTGCCCCGTCTCGTCGAGGCGGTCGCCGTATCGGGTCTCGATGAGTTCGGTGAACCCGCTCACGACCTGCAGCGGTTCCTTCAGGTCGTGCGAGGCCACGCTGGCGAACTGGTCGAGCTCGCTGTTGCTCTCCTGCAGTTCGATCCTCGCCGCCCGTTCCCGCTCGAGCAGCCGCACCCGCTCGGCAGCGAGATCGGCCACCACCCCGAACGAGTGCACGAGTGCCAGCTCCTCGTCGCCGAAGATCGGTGAGAACGGGCTGGTGCCGACGATCAGCGTCCCGGAACGGAGCGGGACCGTCACGATCGGTCCACCCGTGAAGTCCTCGACGGCGATGCTCTCCACGTCGACGGGGAGCACCCCGTGAGCGGCGGCGATGGCGCCGTCGTCGGTGACGAACGCCGCCCCGCGCGCCCCCACGACGGCCGAGACGGCCGGGAGCATGGCCTTGGTGACCTCGTCGAAGGTCGTGGCGGCGAGAAGCGAGAGCTCCGCCTCACGCAGCCGGTGTTCCTCGGGACGCCGCCACCAGTACCGGAGGATCAGGGGCGGCGCGTAGCCGAGGAAGAACAGACCAGCGATGACGAGCGCCAACCCCTGGGTGGTGAGCGTTGCGACGTCGCTCCCACCGAACGCCCCCGACACCAACAGGACGACGGCGAGCAGGATGGCTGCCCCTCCGAGGAGTCGCATCCGCCGGCGGGGGATCCGAGGTTCGGTCCGTCCCGCGCGCCACAGGCGGGTCCCGGCGAGGAGCGAGACGTACGTCCACACGGCGAGGGCGCCGACGAGGTACGCCCCCCACCACGACGGGTCGGGTTCGTCCTCGCCGGGGAAGTCGGGGAGGGCGACGCTCACGGCCATGATCGCGAGCGTGAGCCCGGTCGCCGACCACTCGACGAGGCGCGACGCCGGCATGAACGTCGTCGTGAATCGGTAGAGGAGCCACGGCACGGCGAACAGGGCGACGAACAACGCTCGCTCGAGGGCGACCGCCCACCACGCTGTCGGGTCGTCGGGAAGGACACCGGCTGTCACGAGGATCGTCGCCACGTCGACGAAGGTGGCGAGCATCCATGCGGCAGCGGGGATCGGGCGCCGCCGCCATTCTCGGAGCGCGGCGACGGCAAGTCCCACGAACGCGACACTCGTCGCCCATCGGAGGGCATCGATCATCGAGCCTCGTCGCCTCCCACCGTTCGCACCGCGCCGCACAAGACGGCGGCCACGTCAGCGTAGGAGCGCGGCACCGTCCAAGCCACCGGTTCGCCTGCAGAGCGCCGGCGTGATCACCCTGCGTGGCGGAGGTTCGCGGCAAGGCGCCCGGTTCCTGGCACCCTGCGAGGTTGTCATACCCGCCGCGTAGCGTTCCCGGCATGGCGAAGACGGGAGCGGGCTACGAGTGCCAAGAGTGTGGTGCGGCCTCCCCCCAGTGGCTGGGGCGGTGCCCGGCGTGCGCGGCGTGGGATGCCATCGTGCCGACGGTGAACGTCTCGCCCAGGCGTTCTCGACCCGGGGAGCGACGCGTCGCCGCCGCCGTTCCCCTGCGCGAGGTGCCCGATGCGGCCGTGACTCCCCTCGGCACCGGCGTCGGCGAGCTCGACCGGGTCCTCGGCGGTGGCCTCGTTCCCGCGTCGGTCACTCTCCTCGGCGGCGAGCCCGGCGTCGGCAAGAGCACCTTGCTCCTCCAAGCGGTGGCGGGGCTCGCGGCGGCCGGACGGCGGTGCCTCCTCGTGACGGGCGAGGAGTCGCCGCCTCAGGTGCGGCGGCGAGCGGGTCGGCTGGGCGCGGCGGTCGACGGCGTGTACCTCCTCGCCGAGACGTGGCTCCCGAACATCCATGCCGCCGTCGACGACCTCGACCCGCATGTCCTCGTCGTCGACTCGATCCAGACCCTCACCAATCCCGATCTGCCCGGCGCGGCCGGGAGCCTGGCCCAGGTTCGCGAGTGCGCGCAGTCGCTGGTGACGTTGGCCAAGACCCACGGCGTCGCCGTCGTGCTGGTCGGCCACGTCACCAAGGACGGTGACCTCGCCGGCCCCCGAGCGCTGGAGCACGTGGTCGACACGGTCGTGTCCCTCGAGGGCGACCGGCACCACGGCCTCCGTCTGTTGCGCACCCCGAAGCACCGCTTCGGGTCGACGAGCGAACTCGGCGTGCTGGAGATGACCTCCGCCGGGCTCTCGCCGGTTGCCGACCCGTCACGGGTCTTCTTGGCCGACCGCCGGCCCGGTACGCCGGGGTCCGTCGTCGCCGCCGTGGTCGAGGGCAACCGCCCGCTCCTCGTCGAGGTCCAAGCGCTCGTCACCGACGCCGTGGCCGCCATTCCCCGCCGTTCCGCCCAGGGCGTCGAAAGCGGTCGGCTCAACATGCTGACCGCGGTGCTCGGCCGCCGGGCGGCGGTGCCCGTCGGACGGAGCGACGTCTACGTGAGTGTGGCGGGAGGGTTGCGAGTGGCCGAGCCGGGCGTCGACCTCGCCGTCGCCCTGGCGCTCACCGGTGCCTGCCGCGGGCTCGTCGTGTCGCCGACGACGGTGGCGGTCGGCGAGGTCGGGCTCGGGGGCGAGGTGCGCCAGGTGGCGCACCTCGAACGCCGGCTCGCCGAAGCGGCCCGCATGGGGTTCACCCGGGCGCTCGCACCGCCCACGTGCCCGCCCGTGGCGGGCCTGACGGTCGTGCACGTTGGCACGGTTTCCGCCGCCGTGGCGGCGGCGGATGCCGCCTGATTGGGCTACCCTCGACTCGGGTTTCGAGCGACATTTCCCCGACCTTCCGAGGTGAGGTTGACGCCGCCCCGTCGGTCATCCGAGTTGCTGTCGGCGCTGCGGATGGTCGCCCCTGGAACAGAACTGCGTGAAGGGGTCGACCGCATCTTGCAGGCGGGAATGGGCGCGCTCATCGTGCTGGGCGACGGACCCGAAGTGCTCGCCCTGTGCTCCGGCGGGTTCCTCTTCGACGCCGAGTTCACGCCCCAGCGGCTCTCCGAGCTGGCGAAGATGGACGGCGCCATCATCTTGTCGGCCGACGCCAGCCGCGTCGCCCGGGCGAACGTGCACCTGGTGCCTGACCCTGACATCCCGACGAACGAGACGGGCACCCGGCACCGCACCGCCGAGCGGGTGGCGATGCAGGTCGACGTGCCCGTCGTGACGGTGTCGGAAGACATGTCAGTCGTCACGCTCTATCGCAACGACGCCAAGCACTCGCTCGCGCCCATCCCCCGGGTCCTCGCTCGAGCCAACCAGGCCCTCCAGACGCTGGAGCGCTACAAGGCCCGCCTCGACGCCGTGGCGGCGTCCCTCTCCGCCCTCGAGGTCGAAGACCTCGTCACCGCTCGCGACGTCGTCACCGTTCTGCAGCGCACGGAGATGGTCCGGCGGATCGCAGCGGAAATCGAGGGCTACATCATCGAGTTGGGCACTGACGGGCGACTCGTCCTCCTCCAGCTCGAGGAACTGATGGGGGGCGTCGAGATCGACCGTCGCCTCGTCACGAAGGACTACTTCGTCGAAGGCCCCGACTGGGAGCTGGAAGACGTCGTCAACCAGCTCGCCGATCTCGACAGCGAGGAACTGCTCGACCTCCGCAAGGTCCTCGACGTCCTCCACCTCCCGCCCGGCACCACTCTCGACACGCCCCTGCAGCCGCACGGGTTCCGGTTGCTGCACAAGATCCCGCGCCTGCCCGAGATCGTGGCCGACCACGTCGTCGACCGGTTCCAGAACCTGCAGAAGATCATGCGGGCGAGTGTCGACGACCTCAACGACGTCGAGGGCGTCGGGGAGGCGCGGGCCCGGGCCATCAAGGAGGGGCTGTCGCGGCTGGCCGAGAGTTCGATCCTCGACCGCTACGTGTGAGCCGCTGACGGATGGCCGCGCTCGCTGAGGGCCCTTCGGGCGCCACCACCGAGGCCGTCACCCTCGACGTCGACGGCGTTCCCGTCGACGCCATCCACGCCCGCCCTGACGGCGTGGCGCTCGGCGGCGTCGTCCTCGTTCCCGACATCGGGGGGCTCCGCCCGCTCTTCGACGACCTGAGCCGGCGGCTCGCCACCCACGGCCTCGCCGTCTGCGCCGTCGAACCCTTCGCCCGGATCCCAAAGGCCGACCGCGAGGCCATGGGGCTCGAAGACCGCATGGGGCGTGTGAAGGACCTCTACGACGACGCCCTCATGGGCGACCTCGCCGAGGCGGCCGACCACCTCGCCGCCCACGACGGTGTCTCCATGCCGGCGGTGATGGGGTTCTGCATGGGCGGCTACTACACGCTGAAGGCTGCGGCCACGGGGCGGTTCGAGCGGGCGGTCAGCTTCTACGGAATGGTGCGGACGCCCGAGAACTGGTTGGGGCCGGGGCACCGATCGCCACTGGAGACGATCGAGGACGTCTGCCCGACGATGTTCGTCGTCGGCACGGCCGATCCGTGGGTGCCGCACGACGACCTGCATCTGCTGCGGGAGCGCTGGGAGGACCGCTCCGACTGCAAGGTGCTCGTGTACCCCGGCGCCGACCACGGATTCGTCCACGACCCCGACCGCCCGGCCCACCGCCCCGACGACGCCGCCGACGCGTGGCGCCACGCCCTGGCGTTCGTGATGGAGACGGGCTGAAGCGCGCGGTCGGGAGATCCGGCGAGAATTCCGCCCGCCTCGTCAGGTCGAGGCGCGCTGTTCGAGGGCGGGCCGGTTGAGGATGCGGTAGCGGCCCCGCTCGATGTTCTCGATCCACCCCAGCCGCTGGAAGGTGGCCAGGGCCTTGTTGACCCGCTCCCGGGAGGCGCCGATCAGGGCGGCCAGTTCCTCTTGCGTCAGCTGGGTGGCGAACTCGTCGGCCTCGCCCGCCAGTTCGAGGATCCGCTTGGCGGTGCGCCCCGGAACGTCGAGCAGCACGGCGTCGGACAGCGCTTCGTCGGTGGCCTTCAGCCGCTGGACGAGGAGGCGGACGATGCCCCACAGCAGGTGCGGGCGCTCGTCGAGGACGGCTCGGACGTCGTCGTAGCTCACGGCCACGACGCGGGAGGGCTGGAGCGCCCGGGCGTCGGCCATGCGCTCGGAGTCGTCGAACAGGGGGAGCTCCCCGAACAGCGACGGCGGTTCGAGGACGGCCATGACCGACTCCCGCCCGTCGATCGACTGCGTGGCGATGGCGATCTGGCCTTCCTGCACGACGTAGAGCTCCTGGGCTTCGTCGCCCCGACGGAACACGTGCTCGCCGCGATCGAACGAACGCACGTCGGCACGGGCTCGCAGCCGATCGAGGACGTCCCCGGGGAACTCGTTGAGGAGTTGGGTCGAAGCGAGCGAATCCTGGTCCGGCATGGGGAGAGTCCAGCACCTTCCCGCGTGGTGGGGCAACGCACAGGCACGGTACCCTGGTGTTCCTCAAGCGCTGCTTCCCCCGCTGCACGCCTGCCTTCAGAACGCGAGGACACACCCATGGGCTTCAAGGTCGGCGACAAGGTCGTCTACCCCCACCACGGTGCCGCCGTCATCGAACGCAAAGAGAAGAAGAAGTTCGACGGCAAGGACACCGACTACCTCATCCTCCGCTTGGCCTACGGCGACCTGACGCTGATGGTGCCGGCCGACAAGACGGAAGAGATCGGCCTGCGCGACGTCATCAACGACGAGGAGGTCGAGGAGGTCTTCGCCGTCCTTCGCAAGAAGGACGCCCGCATGCCGACCAACTGGTCGCGGCGGTTCAAGAACCACGTCGAGAAGCTGAAGAGCGGCGACATCTACCAGGTGGCCGAGGTCGTCCGGAACCTGTCGCTGCGGGAGAGTGACAAGGGGCTGTCGGCGGGAGAGAAGCGGATGCTCGCCAAGGCCCGGCAGATCCTCGTCTCCGAGCTCACCTTCGCACTCAACGTCGACGAGGAGAAGGCGGAAGACAAGCTCGACGAGGCGCTCGGCATCAAGAAGGCCGACAAGAAGAAGGCCGCCAAGTAGCGATCCTGCCGCTGGGGCGTGTCCCCCCGTTGGGCTGCGGGTGGTTCAAGGATTCGTGGCCCCGTGCCGATGGCCGCCGTAGGCCCTTTGTCGGCAAGCGGAGCGATCGTGTTCGTCGAGGTCTCCCGACTCCTGGTGGTGGTCACCTTCATGCTGACCGGCCTCGCGGTGGGTCGGTCGGCCGACAGCACGGCAGCGGCCACCCTGGCACCCGTGCTCGGCACCCTCCTCGGGTACGTCGCCGGCGGGGTCCTGGGCCGACTCATCGATCGTGCCCTCGGTGTGGTCGAAGCCAAGGTCGAGCACGTCTCCGGAGCGCGTCTCCTCACGGGCGCCCTGGGTGCTCTCGCTGGGGGCGCCGCCGGCGTCGTGCTCGCCGTTCCGTTCGTGTTCCTGCTCCCCGTCGTCCAGGCCGTCCTCGTGGGCTCGCTGCTCGTGTGGACGGGGATCACCCTCGGCGTGCGGGTGGCGGTCGCCAAGAGCGAAGACCTGTTCGCCATGGCGGGGCTCTCCACCCGACCCCTCGTGCGTTCCTCGCCCTATGCCAAGGGTGACGGCCACATCCTCGACACCTCGGCCGTGATGGACGGCTCGCTTGGCAGCCTCGTGCGCGCCGGGCTCGTCGACCAGGACCTGTTCGTCCCGCGGTTCGTCCTCGACGAGCTCCAGGGCTTCGCCGACGCCCACGAGACCGTGCAGGCGCGGCGCGCCCGGGCCGGCCTGGAACTGCTGGGCACCCTCCAGCAGGACGGGCCCGTGCACGTGAAGGTGCTCGACGACGAGGTGCCGGAGCACGCCGAGGTCGACGCCAAGCTGGTGGCGCTCGCCCGCCGCCTCGAGATCCGTCTCCTCACGTGCGACGTCAACCTCCAGCGGGTGGCCGAGCTGCAGGGCGTGCGCGTCATCAACGTGCGCCGGCTCGCCGCCGACCTTCGTCCCGGTCACGTCGCCGGGGAGACCTTCACGATCGAACTCGTCCGCCCCGGAAAGGAAGCCGGCCAGGGCGTCGGCTACCTCGACGACGGGTCGATGGTCGTCGTGAACGGCGCGGCCGAGCGGATCGGGGAGACGGTGACGGCCGAGGTGACGAGCACGCTGCCCACCTCCGTTGGCACCCTCGTCTTCGCCCGTCTCAGTGGCGCCGACGCCGACACCGACGCCTCTTCCGCCGCCACCCCTTCCCGTCTTGGGGGACTTCCGTCCGCATAGCGGCCACAACTCCCCCAAGACCGGTACGTTTCGGGGCGATGAAGGTGTGGACGATCGTCGTGGCGGCCGGTTCCGGAGAACGGTTCGGTACGGCCAAGCAGTTCGTGCGCCTCCTCGGCACCCCGGTCGTCGATCGGGCGGTCGCGACGGCTGACTCGGTCACCGACGGCGTGG
Organism: Acidimicrobiia bacterium; assembly: GCA_035540775.1. Taxonomy (GTDB): domain Bacteria; phylum Actinomycetota; class Acidimicrobiia; order IMCC26256; family JACPCJ01; genus DATLFW01. Next base: position 1,485 of record DATLFW010000507.1, on the reverse strand, counting down.
TGGTCGTCGTCCCGCCCGGGCATACGTGGCAGGGCCCGGTGGTGTCGGCCTCCGTCGAGGGGGGGTCCACGCGAGCCGAGTCGGTTCGCCGTGGCCTCGCCGCCGTTCCCGACGACGCCGACATCGTGCTGGTCCACGACGCCGCCCGGCCGCTGGCGGGGCCTGAGACCTTCCGGCAGGTCGTCCAGGCGGTGGACGCCGGGGCCGACGCCGCCGTCCCCGCCGTCCCCGTCGCCGACACCGTGAAGCGAGTGGCGGACGGCCGGGTGCTGGAGACGGTCGACCGGCGCGACCTCGTCGCCGTGCAGACCCCGCAGGCGTTCCGGGCGTCGGTGCTTCGCGAGGCCCACCGCGGGGACCCCGACGCCACGGACGACGCCGCCCTCGTCGAAGCGTCGGGCGGGCGGGTGGTCGTGGTGCCAGGCGATCCCCGCAACCTCAAGCTCACGACCGCGCTCGATCTCGAAGTGGCCGCCGCCCTGCTCGGGGGATCCGACCGGTGAGCGGACGGGTCGGTCTCGGCTACGACGTGCACCCCTTCGGCGCCGAGGGGACGCTCGTCCTCGGAGGCGTGACGCTCGACGGCCCCGGCCTGGTGGGCCATTCCGACGGCGACGCCGTCACGCATGCCGTCGCCGATGCTCTCCTCGGCGCCCTCGCCATGGGGGACCTCGGCACGCTCTTCCCCGCCTCCGACGACCAGTGGGCCGGCGCCCGATCACTCGAACTGCTCGCCGACGTCGCCACCCGGGTCGCGGATGCCGGGTGGCGGGTCGTCAACGTCGACGTCGTCGTCGCTGCCGAGCGCCCCCGGCTGGCTCCCTTCGTGGCGGCGATGGCCGCCAACCTGGCCGATGCCCTCGACCCGGCGCTCGACGGGAACGATCCCGACGGTCTGCCGGCCGTCTCCGTGAAGCCGAAGTTCGGCGAAGGGGTGGGCGCTGTCGGCCGCGGAGAGGCCGTCGCCGTCTGGGCAATCGCGCTCTTGGAACCCGCGTCGGCCCACTAGCCTCGCCCCTCGTGCTGCGGCTCCACGACACGCTCTCCGGCGACCTCGTCGACTTCGTCCCCCGTGAGGAGGGGCGGGTGGCGATGTACGTCTGCGGGCCGACGGTCTACGACGCTCCGCACCTCGGCCACGCTCGCAGCGCCCTCGTCTTCGACGTCATTCGCCGCTACCTCATGTGGCGCGGGTTCGACGTGACCTTCGCCATGAACGTCACCGACATCGACGACAAGATCATCGCCCGGGCGGCCAAGGAGGCGACCACCGAGCCGGCATTGGCCGCCGTGTGGGAGAGGGTCTACTTCGACCAGATGGAGACCCTCGACGTCCTGCCCGCCGACCATCGCCCTCGCGCCACCGAGTACATCGACGGGATGACGCGGCTCATCGCCGAACTCGTCGAGCGGGACGCCGCGTACGTGATCGAGGGATCGGGCGTGTACTTCGACGTCGAGAGCTTCGAGGGTCCGGTGCGGGAG
>DATLFW010000506.1:0-14337 GCA_035540775.1 Acidimicrobiia bacterium | reverse complement strand
CATGGACGCCCCGCTCGAGGAGATCGTGAGCCGGATCTCGCTGTCGGAGCAGGTCGAGGCAGCGTTGCTCGGGCGGGTGGGGGAGTTGGGCTCGCTGCTCGACGCCGTCGAGGCGTACGAGCGCAACGACCAGGAGGCCGTCGCCGGCTCCGGCATCCCGATGCCGCTCATGATGCAGGCCTACGTCGAGGCCGTGGAGTGGGCCCTCGAAGTGCGAGCCGGCCTCGAACGCAGCGAGACCGACGTCATCGACCCCGTCGTCACGACCGTCTCCGCCTGACCCCGGGCCCGGATCGAGAAACCTGACTATCGTGTCAGGTATCGGTGTTCGCGGTGTCCGGAGGAGCGCATGACCGAGGCGAGCGAGGCGACGCAGCCGCTTTCGTCCCATAACCCCCTCGACCCGAACTTCAACCCGTACCCGGCGTGGGCGGCCAGCCGCCCCCACCAGCCAGTGGCGCCCATCGAGGGTCTCGGCGACCACCCGCTCTACCTCGTGTTGTCGCACGAACTGGTCGACCGAGTGCTGCGCGACAACGAGACGTTCTCGTCGAAGAGCAACGCCGAGGGCGGGATCGCCGACGTGATGGGCCCGATGATCGTCGGGATGGACGGGACCCAGCACAAGCACTACCGCGACATCGTCGCCCGGGCGTTCCGGCCGTCGGCGATGGAGCGGTGGGAGCACGAGATCGTGGTGCCGACCGTCCACGCCCTGATCGACGAGTTCGCGCCCGCCGGTCGGGCCGATCTCGTGACGGACCTGACGAGCCGGTTCCCCGTGCGGGTCATCGCCGCCATGCTCGGGGCCGAGGAGGGCGACTTCGACGCCATCCACCACTGGACCGAGGAGATCAATCTCGGCCCGGCCAACCCCGACCGCAGCATGCCGGCGGCGCAGGCCCTGCGCGACTACCTGACGCCCATCGTCGAGGACCGTCGGGCGAACCCGCGGGAAGACCTCGTCAGCGACATCGTCCACGCCGAGGTCGACGGCGAGAGCCTCGACGACGAGCACATCTACGGCTTCCTCCGTCTGCTGTTCCCGGCCGGGGCGGAGACGACGTTCCGGGTCTTCGGGAGCCTGCTGGCGAGCCTGCTCCTCCAGCCGGAATGGCTGGAGCGGGTCCGTGACGATCGTTCGCTCGCCCCGCAGGTGATCGAGGAGACGCTGCGGTGGGAGACGGCCGTCACGATCGTGAGCCGTGTCACCACGCGCGACGTCGAACTCGGCGGGGTGGAGTTGGCAGCCGGGACGTACCTGCTCGTCGCCACCGGCGCCGCGAACCGCGATCCGGGCCGGTTCTCAGAGCCCGATGCTTGGGACCCGGCACGTCCCGTGCAGCCGCACCTTTCGTTCGGCACCGGCCGGCACCAGTGCCTCGGCATGCACCTGGCCCGCATGGAGCTGCGGATCGGGCTCGACGCCGTCCTCGACCGGCTCCCGAACCTGCGCCTCGACCCGGCCGGCCCGGAGCCGTCGATCACCGGCTTCGCCTTCCGCGGTCCCGACACCATCCCGGTCCTCTTCGACCCTTCGTAGCGCGAGGCGGGCGTCAGGACGCGAGGAGTTCGTCGAGCTTGCGGTAGCCCTCCTGGACGCCGGTCTCCATGCCGCTGGCGACGAAGGCGTCGCGGCCCTCGAAGCTGTCGACGAGGGAGGTGGCCGTGAGGCGGCAGCGGCCACCCGGAAGCTCCTCGAGGACGAGCTTCTCGAGCGAGACGGCTTCCGGCCACGGCTCGTAGCAGAAGGTCTGCACGATCAACTCGTTGGGCCTGACCTCGTGGAAGCAGCCCCGGAACCAGTGCTCCTCGTTGCCGCGGGTGGAGACGTAGCGCCAGTCGCCGCCCGTCCGGCAGTCCCAGCGGTCGATGCGGGACGCGTCGAGGCTGTCGGGGCCGACCCACTGCACGAACAGGTCCGGGTCGGTGTGGGCCCGGAAGACCTTCTCGGGCGGGGCGTCGAACTCCCGGACGATCGTCACCTGGGGAAGGGTGGGGTCGACGATGATCTGCGCTTCTCGCTTGGTCGTGGGGTTCACTGCTCCTCCTTGGATGCGGCGGTGGCGGAACGGGACTTGTCGGGCATGGCGGCGAGCACGTCGTCGAGGCGTCGGTAGCGTGCCTCGGCCTTCCGGCGGTAGCGCTCGATCCACTTCGTCATGAGGTCGAACACCTCGGCTTCGAGATGGACGGGCCGGCGCTGGGCGTCCTGGGTCTTGGTCACCAGGCCCGCTTCCTCCAGCACCTTCAGGTGCTTCGACACCGCCTGGACCGACACGTCGTAGTGCTCGGCCAGCTCGCTCAAGGTGGCGTCTCCGTCGGAGAGCCGCGCCACCAGGTCGCGCCGGGTCGGATCGGCGAGTGCGGCGAACGCCCGGTCGAGTGCTTCGGCTGCCATGTCCCTCTCGCTCGTTCAACTGATTGGTTGAACGCAGCATCGCGCCGCCGGGCGCGCTTTGTCAACCAATTGGTTGAAAAAGCGAGGGCGGCGTCAGTAGGCGCCGGTCGTGGAGAAGATGCGGCGGGGGTTGTCGACGAGCATGGTGTGGATCTGCTCGTCGGTGACGCCCCGCTCCTTCAGCGCCGGGATGACGTCGTTGGTGATGTGGAGGAAGTGCCAGTTGGGCGCCCCAGCGGCGAGGAGGTCGTCGGGGAACCAGTCCATGTGGCAGGCGGCGTCGTGCGAGAGGACCATCTTGTCGGCGTGGCCCCGCTCGCACATCGTCGCCACGATGGCGACCCGCTCCTCGAAGGGGAGGAGGAGGTCGACGCCGAAGCGGTCCATCCCGAGATACGAGCCCCCTTCGATGAGGCGCTCGAGGTAGTCGACGTCGGTGCTGTCGCCGCTGTGCCCGATGACGACCCGGGAGAGCTCAACTCCCTCCTCCTCGAAGATGCGCTGCTGGGCGAGGCCCTGCTCGCTCGGGGCGTGGGTGTGCGTCGAGATGGGGACGCCCGTGCGGCGGTGGGCGCGGGCGGCGGCACGCAGGACCGTCTCGACGCCCTCGGTGACGCCGTGTTCGTCGGTGGCGCACTTGAGGACGGCGGCGTGGACGTCGGTGCCAGGGATGCCCTCCTCGATGTCGCGCACGAACATGTCGGCGAGGAGGGTGACGGGGTCGCCGCTGAACAGGCCGCGGAAGTGCACCCAGAGCGGGACGTCGCGGTACGTGTAGAGGCCGGTGGCGACCAGGATGTTGAGACGGGTCTGCTCGGCGATGCGCTCGATGCGCGGCACGTAGCGGCCGAGGCCGATCACCGTGAGGTCGACGAGGGAGTCGATCCCGGCGTCCTTCAGCGCTTCGAGGCGCTTCACGGCGTCGGCAATGCGGGTCTCCTCGTCCCACTCCAGGTCGTGGTTGGCCTGGATCTCGGGGGTGAGCACGAAGACGTGCTCGTGCATCAACGTGGTGCCGAGGTCGTCGACGTCGATGGGGCCGCGGGCGGTCTGGACCGGGGTCATGCGTTCATCCTCCCTTGGGGAGCCCGAGGATGCGCTCGGCGACGATGTTCTTGTTCACCTGCGTCGTCCCTCCGGCGATGCTCAGCGCCCGAACGTACACCCGGTCACGGGCCCAGTCTCCGGAGACGGCGTCGGGGCCCAGGACGTCGGCGGCCACGTCGGCGAGTTCCTGGCTCACCTCGCTCCACACCAGCTTGACGAGGCTCGACTCCGGCCCGGCCGGGCGGCCGTGGATGGAGCCGGAGATGGCCCGGTCGGCGAGGAGCTTCAGGAACTCGCCGTGCAGATAGACCTCGGCGAGGCGGCGGCGCAGGGCGGGGTCGTCGATGGCCCGGCCGTCGCCGGCGGGCGTCTCCCTCGCCGTGTCGATGAGCTGCTGGATCCGCTTGCGCAGCCGCAGGTGGAGGCTCGCCACGCCCGCCCGCTCGTGGGTGAGGGTGTTCATGGCGACCCGCCAGCCCTCGTTCTCCGGGCCGAGGAGGGCGTCGGCCGGCACCCGGACGTCGGTGAAGAAGATCTCGTTGAACTCCTCCTCGCCGGTGATAGTGACGAGCGGGCGCACCTCGACGCCGGGGAGCGTCATGTCGACGAGCAGACAGGAGATGCCTTTGTGCTTGGGGGCGTCGGGGTCGGTGCGCACGAGGAGTTCGCACCAGTTGGCGAGGTTGCCGAGGGTGTTCCAGACCTTCTGGCCGTTGACGACGTAGTGGTCGCCGTCTCGCACGGCCGTCGCCTTCAGGGAGGCGAGGTCGGAGCCGGCGTCGGGCTCCGAGAATCCCTGGCACCAGATGTCGTCGCCGCGACGCATCGGCGGGAGGAAGCGCTGCTTCTGCTCCGGCGTGCCGTACTCCATGATCGACGGGGCGATGTTGGAGATCCCGATGAGGTTGAGGGCGGGCGGGGCGTCGGCCCGGCTCATTTCCTCGGCCCACACGACCTGCTCCATGACGGACGCGCCCCGTCCGCCGTACTCCTTGGGCCAGGCGATGGCGGCGTAGCCGGCGTCGGCGAGGAGGTGGTTCCACTCGCGCATGCGCTCGAGGGTGTCGGGGTTGGGCTCGGCGACGAACCGCTCGAGGCCGCGGAACCGGTCGGTCAGGTGCTCGTCGAGCCACGCCCGGAACTCGCTCCGGAACGCCTCGGCTTCGGGCGGGTACGTGAAGTCCATCGATGCTCCGGCTCGCTCCAACCTGACGTCGGCGTCACATCGTAGGGGCCGACGGCGTCGGCCCGCCGAGCCGGGTCAACCCCGGGCGCGGCGAACTTGGCCTCCGAAGCAGCGCATATCCCTGCACAAAGGGCCAAGAACCGGGTCAGGTGCGACGGTCGAGGAGGTCGAGGGAGGTGTGGATGCCGCCGGTGATGCCGGAGGCGTCCTGGGCGGCCAGGAGGACGGCCGCCTCGGCGATCTTCTCCGGCGGCTCGATCCATTCCTCGGGAAGCTCCCGCCCGCCGCTTGCCGCCTCCCACCCCTCGGTCGGCACCACCTTCTTCGGCGCCAGGCAGTTCACGGCCACGTTGGCGTCGGCGAGTTCGTGCGCCAGGCCGAGGTAGTAGCGCTCCACGGCGGCCTTCGACACCCAGTAGGCGTTGGAGCCGCGCTCGACCATGCCGACGCCCGTCGTCGTGATCGCGATCAGCGACCCCGCCCCCCGTTCCACCACGTGGGGGAGCGCCGCCTTGGTGACGAGGAACGTTCCGGTGAGGTTGACCCGGAGCACGAGGTCCCAGCGGTCGAGCGGTGTTTCCAGCGTCGGCGCCAGCCACATGACGCCGGCGTTGCAGACGACGACGTGGAGGCCGCCGAAGGCGTCGACCGTCGCCGCCACCGCCGTCTCGACCGATCCTTCGTCGGTCACGTCGCACTGCACCGGCAACGCCGTCCCGCCGGCCGCTTCGATTTCGCTCGCCACCGAGTGGACGGTGCCGGGGAGCCGGGACACGCCTTCCGCGTCGGTGCGGGCGGCCACGGCCACCTTCGCTCCGGCGGCGGCGAGCGCCTTGGCGATGGCGGCGCCGATGCCGCGGGAGGCGCCCGCCACGAAGGCGACCTTGCCGTCGAGCACCCCGGCCACGGGCCTCACCCCTTCACGTAGGACAGCTTTTCGGCCACCTTGCCGTCGCGGACGCGGAAGACGTCGACGCCCCGAACTTGGCCACCGTCGTACGTGTACCGCCACCGAACCGTCGCCCGGTCGCTGCACGCCACGATCTCCTCCGTCTCGAACCGGGCCGAGGGGTTCTCGGAGAAGAAGGCCTCCCACACGAGGCGCACCGCCGCCGCCCCTTCGTGGCGCTCGCCGTCGGGCGGGCTCGTGCTCTCGAAGGCGCAGTCGTCGGTCATGGCGGCCATGACGGCGTCGACGTCGTGGGCGTTGAACGCTTCGTTGAACCGCTCGACGGTCTCGATGGTCGCTCGCGTGCTCTCGTGCATTCCGGCCCTCCTTCGGACCCGGGGCTCCCTGCGGGCCCGCCCTAATCTCGCACCATGCGGTACGGGCTCATCACGCCGGTCATCCTCCTCAACCCCCGGGTCGTCAACGAGTGGGAGCGGGAGGCCGACATCGACGAGGTGGCGGCCATCGCCGAGGCGGCCGACCGTCTCGGCTACCACCACCTGACGGCATCCAACCACATCGCCATCCCTCACGAGGCGTCCGCCCGCCGGGGCCGCCGCTACTGGGACCCGGCCGTCACCCTCGGGTTCGTGGCCGCCCGGACCGAGCGCATCCGTCTGGCCACCTTCTGCCTCGTGCTCGGCTACCACCACCCGCTCGAGATCGTGAAGCGCTACGGCACCCTCGACCACGCAAGCAAGGGGCGGGTGATCCTCGGCCTCGGCGTCGGCACCCTGGAGCCGGAATTCCGGATGCTGGGGCGGGAGTTCGAGGGCCGGGGCGAGCGGGCCGACGACGCCCTGCGCGCCATCCTGGCGTCGATGGGGGAGCGGGAGCCCGAGTACCACGGCACCCACTACGACTTCGGCGACGTCACCGTCGACCCGTCGACGCTCTCCGACCGCGTCCCGATCTGGATCGGGGGGCAGAGCGCTCGGTCGCTGCGCCGGGCGGTCGAGTTCGGCGACGCCTGGGTTCCGTTCGCCGTCGAGCCCGAGGAGGTGGCGTCGATGCTCGAGGCGGTGCGCGCCACGTCGGCATGGGAGGAGCGGGGCCGTCCGCTCGACGTGGGCCTGGCGCCCGAGCCGCCCCTCGACCCCCTCGGCGACCCCGACCGGGTGCGGCGTGAGATCGAGCGGCACGAGGCGTGCGGGGCGACCATCCTCAACCTGCGCTTCCGGCACGACTCGCTGGCGCACTGCCTGGAGCAACTGGAGGCGTTCGTCGCCGTCGCCGGCCCGTCCGATTGACCAGCCCCGCCTGACCCCGCCTGACCTGTCCGGGACGCCCGTCCTTTTGGCTGTTACTGCCGGTCATGACCGGCAGTAACAGCCAAAAGGACGTGAAGGGTCCGCGAGGGCTACGCCGACGCCTCGGCCTCGACGAACTCCCGCACCTCGGGACTCCAGTCGAAGTACTGCACCTCCAGCATCATCGGGAGCAGGTGGCGCACGTAGAAGCTCCAGATCTTCACGACGCCCTGGTCGTCGACGTGCTTGTCGATGAAGTCGACCCGGTCGTCCCGCTCGGTCCACGACCGCACCCGGTCGCAGAGCACGTCGAAGTCGTCCATCGATGCCACCGCCATCCCGAAGTGGTCCATCCGCGGCGACGTCATCGGCTCGTCCTCGGCGATCAGGAAGACGAACTGGTCGGCGCGCCGGGCCCCGAGGACCAGCCGCTTCCCATCTTCGGTCATGGTCGGGTACTCCTCCCACCCGAAGCAGTCGGCGTAGAACTCGACGATCTCCTTGCGCCCCGCCTCATCGAGGGCGGCGGCGGGGAGACTCAAGGCGACGTGGTTGAAGCGAGGGGGCTTGACGTCGCGGGGTTCCGTCATCGGGTTCCTCCCGTCGGGGTGACCATGACCTTGCCGGCGATGTCGCCAGCGGCGAGCCGCTCCATGGCGTCGAGCAGATCCGGGAGCGCCACGTCGTCGGCCTCGACGAGGTCGTCGACGGGGATGCGCCCGGCCGCCAGCAGCGCCAGGGCGTCATCGAAACCGGTGGCGTCGTACTCGTAGGCGCCGGTCACGATCAGCTCGTTGAGCAGGATGCGGTTGGGGTCGAACCGGGGTTGGTCGATGCCGGCGCCGACCAGCACGAAGGTCCCGCCCTTCCCGACCTGGGTGATGGCCGCCTCCATGGCGACTCCCTTGCCAGAACATTCGAGGGCAACATCGAAGGGGCGATCGGGGAGCCGGAGCGGTTCGAACATCGACGGCACGTCGATCTCGTCGGGCTCGACCACCTCGTGAGCGCCGATCTCGAGGGCGAGATCACGGCGCAACGGGTTCGGCTCGCACACCGTGACGTCGTCGACGCCGACGGCCCGCAGCGCCGTGATGACGAGGGCGCCGATCGGACCGGCGCCCATCACGAGCGCCCGCTGCCCCGGCGCGACCCCAGAGCGGGTGACGGCGTGGAGCGCGACGGCGAGCGGTTCGGTGAGGGCGGCCGTCCGCAGGTCGAGGCCGTCAGGGACCGCCCACAGCTCGTCGGCGCCCGCCACCTTGAACGCCGCGTACGCGCCCTTCGACGCCTCCGCCATGGGCGTCGGCCGCTCGATGCAGAGCGACGGTCGGGCGGCTCGGCAGGGGCCGCACCGCCCGCACGTCGGCGCCGGGCCGCCGACGACGGCGTCCCCCTCGTGCCAGCGGTCGACGCCATCGCCGACCGCCACCACCCGCCCCGACCACTCGTGCCCGTGGATCGACCCCGGCCGTCCCCAGCCGTCGAGCACGGCGTGGAGGTCGCTCCCGCACACGCCGCAGTAGGCGACCTCGACGACGACGGTCCCCGGCGCCGGCGCCTCGACCGGCACGTCCTCGATGCGTAGGTCGCGTGGGCCGTGTGCGACGGCAGCTGCCATCGCGGGCGGGAGCGGGGTCACCGCTTCACCTCGAACACGTTCCAGGTCCCCGGCACGCCCTTCAGTTCGTGGCTCCCACGGTCGGTGAATTCGAAGTCAGACCCCACGACCAGATCCTTCACCGTTGCCGACGTGAAGACCGAGCCCGCCTGCGCCAGGGCCGACACCCGGGCCGCGATGTGGACGGCGATGCCGCCGACGTCGTCCCCGCGCAGTTCGACCTCTCCGGCGTGGAGCCCGGCCCGCAGTTGCAGGCCGATGGATGCCACGGAGTCGAGCACCGTCCGGGCCGCCGACAGCGCGCGGCCCGGGCGGTCGAAAACGGCGAGGGCGCCGTCGCCCGTCAGCTTCACGAGCCGTCCGCCGAAGCGCTCGACTTCGCGGAGGGTGAGGGCGTCGTGGTCGTCGAGCAGCTCCCGCCACCGCCGGTCGCCGACTTCGGCCGCTCGCTCGGTCGAACCGACGACGTCGGTGAACAGCACGGTGGCGAGCACGCGCTCGGTGTCGTGGACCGTTCGCTTCCCGGTGACGAACTCCTCGATTTCGTCGAGCAGATCGTCGTCGTCGAAGAACGGCACGTGGTCGACGCCCTCGAGCTCGACATAGCGGGCCCCGGGAAGGTGCTCGGCGAGGTATCGCCCGTGCTCCACCGGAACGAACTGGTCACCGGCGCGATGGAGCACGAGCGTGGGGACGGAGACGAGTGGCAGCAAGTGACGGACGTCGATGTGGCAGTTCATGCGGAGCAGGTCGGCGGCCATCTTCGGGCTCGCCGACATCCGCCGCGCCCGGGCCCAAGCCTCCTTGAACTCCGGGTCGTCGATCCGCGACGGCGAGCCGGCGACCGTCGCGAGAGCGTCGGGGTCGCCCCAGGACTCCTCGATCTGCTGAAGCATCGGTTCGACCGACTCCATGGGGAGGCCGAAGGGGTAGTCGTCGGTGCGGGTGAAGCGGGCGCCGGAGGCGTACAAGACGAGGGCGGACACTCGGTCGGGGTAGGTGGCGGAGAACGTGAGGCACAGGGGGCCGCCCTCGGAGACGCCGAAGAGAACCGCACGTTCCACCCCCGCGTCGTCCATCACGGCGCGGATGTCGTCCATCCGTTCGTCGAGGGTGGGGGCGCCGTTCCACGGGTCGGAGAGACCGGTCCCCCGCTTGTCGAACACGACGAGCAGGGAGAACGACGCCAGGCGCCGGAAGTGCGGAGACACCTTCGGGTCGTCGAGGAACAGGTCGATGTGCGAGACGAACCCGGGGACGTACACGACGTCGACGTCGCCCTCGCCCGCCGTCCGGTAGGCGATGTTGAGGTCGCCGCTCTTGGCGTACCGGACGTTGCTCATGGGTGTGACGTCCGCACGTCTCCGCCGGACGCCAGGTCGGGCCGGTACTCCGGATGCTCGCCCAGCCAGTCGACGGCCCGGCGCATCGACGCTTCGTTCTGCTTGTTGATGAACCGGTAGATCGGCCCCTCGAACCACTTCCACGGCGCCTTCGTGAGGTGGTAACGCTCCTCGAAGTGCAGGCGGCACGACGAGGCGCCGGTGGGTTCCAGCGTGACCCGGCCCGTCTGGTCGTTGCCTGGGTCGCGGCTGATCATGGTGAACGTGTAGCCCCGCCCCGGTTCGACGTCGGTGACCAGTTCGAGGGCCGAGCCTCGCCGCCCGAACGGCATGGTGTAGATGACGCGTCGCAGCAACCCGTTGCCGGTCTCGTCGCCGGCGTGCAGGACGTCGACATCGACGACCATCGGGGCGTACTCCGTCCACCGGTCGTAGTCCTGGAACAACGCCCACGTGCGGGCGGCCGAGTGTGGGATGTCGAGGGTGTAGCGGTGCTCCCTCACGACAGGTTCCTTGCGAACAGGCGGGCGGCGGAGGCGCCGAGGAACTCCTCCAGCGACTCGTCGTCGAGGTCGAGCTTGCGAGCGGCTTCCAGCGCCCGGCCCATGTCGATGACGGGGTGGTCGGAGGCGAACAGCACGCGCCCTCGTCCCCGCGACGAGCCCATGAAGCGCACCAGGGCGTCGTCCATGTAGGTGGCGAGGTAGGCCGAGTTGGAGAGGTAGAGGGTGTCCCATTTGAGCATGTAGGTGACGAGGAGTTCCTCGTAGGGGTGGCCCATGTGGGCGCCGACGACGACCAGCCCCGGGAAGTCGATGAGGACGTCCTCGAGGAGTGCGGGGTGCTGGCAGGCGGAGCGGGCCCTCGGGCCCGGTACACCGATGTTGATCGAGACGGGGAGACCGAGCTCGGCGCAGGCGGCGTAGACCGGGTAGTAGAGGCGGTGGTTGAGCTCGTACTGAGCGAGGAACGGCGTGACCCGCACCATGGCGAAGCGGGGGTGCTGGGCGAGTTCGCGTATGCGGCGCACCTCGGTGACCGGCTTGTCAGGGCGGTCGACGGTGGCCGAGACGAGCAGCCGGCCGGGGTGGGCGTCGGCGAGGTCGAGGAGGTCTTCGGCGGCGAGGCCCCCGCTCGCCCGCACGATCTCGGGCGGGGCGAGCGCCCCGGTGACCATGGCCGTGTCGACGCTCGCCTCGTCCATGGCGGCGATCAGCGCATCCGCGCCGTGCTCCGAGTCGAGCCCGTCGCCGAAGAGCGCCCGGGCGCCCTCGGCGGCCCGGTCGGCACCCCATCGCTGTGCGAGGGCGGGGGTGACGACGTTGACCCAAAGGTCGAAGACCACGGCGGCACACTACCTGACACGCACGTCAGCCAGCCCGGGGCGGCGGAACTACGCTCCCAGCCATGGCGGACCAGGGGTTGTGGGCGAACGCGAGGAATCAGCCGGAGCAGGCGGCGGTCGTCATGGGCGACGCCACCCGGACGTACGGCGAACTCGCGGCGCGAGCCTCGCGGCTGACCACGGCGCTTGCCGCTGCAGGCGTGGAGCCGGAGACGCCCGTCGCCGTGATGCTCCCCAACGGCGTCGAGTTCTTCGAGGTGGCGGCTGCCGCCGCCCGGGGCGAGATGCGGTTCCTCCCCGTGAACTGGCACCTGAAGGGCGAGGAGCTGGCGTACATCCTGGCCGACTCCGGTGCCCGGGCGATCGTGGCCGACCCTGCACTGGCAGAGCACGTGGAGCGAGGGTTGGAGGGGGCCCCGGGATGCTCGGTGCTCTGGGTCGGGGAGAGCGGTTCGTACGAGGCCGCCATCGCCGATCACGAGCCTCGCGAGACGGAGGGGTGGCCGGCCCCGGCGTTCATGTTCTACACGTCGGGCACGACGGGCCGGCCGAAGGGCGTGAAGCACGGCAACATGACGGCGGAGCGTCTCGAGCTGACGAACGCCGGCGTGGCGGGGCTGTGGGGTCTCACGGCGGACGACGTCTACCTCCTCTCCGGCCCCGGCTACCACGCCGGCCCGGGCGGTTACGCCTTTGCCACCCTCTTCGTCGGCGGCACGGTGGCGGTGCTTCCCGCGTGGGACGCCCGGGAGTGGCTGGCCGCCGTCGAGCGGCACCGGGTGACGGCGACGTTCCTGGCGCCGGCGCACTTCATCCGCATCCTCGAAGTGCCCGACGACGAGCGGGACGCCTTCGACCTCTCCAGCCTGCGGCTGATCATCCACGCCGGGGCGCCCTGCCCGGTCTCGGTGAAGCGGCGGATCATCGAGGCGCTGCCGTCGTGCGAGATCTGGGAGCTGTACGGGATGAGCGAGGGCGGAGCGACGCGGGTGTCGCCCCAGGAGTGGCTCGAGCGGCCGGGCACCGTCGGCAAGCCCTGGCCGGGCGTCGAGATCCGCATCGTCGGGCCCGACGGCGCCGTGCTCGGGCCCAACGAGCCCGGCGTCATCTACGCCACGCCGATGGGCGGGGCGAAGTTCGAGTACCACAACGACCCCGGCAAGACGTCGGAGGCCTGGCGCGACGACGCCTACACCGTGGGCGACATCGGCTTCCTCGACGACGACGGCTACCTGTACCTGACCGACCGGGCCAGCGACATGGTGATCCGGGGCGGGGTGAACATCTACCCGGCCGAGATCGAGAACGCCCTGCACGAACACGACGACGTCGTCGACTGCGCCGTCTTCGGGGTGCCCGACGAGCGGATGGGCGAGCGGCTGAAGGCGGTGGTCGAGGCCCGCCGGCCCATGACGCCGGACGACGTGCAGGACCACGTCCGGGAGCGGTTGGCCGACTTCAAGGTGCCCGAGATCGTGGAGTTCGTCGACCAGCTGCCGCGCGACCCGAACGGCAAGGTCATGAAGCGCTTTCTGCGCGAGCAGCACTGGACCGCCCAGGGCTCCCAGATCTGAGGCGGGTGGGAATCTGGAGCAAGAAGTGCCGCGAGAGCGACCAGTTCTTGCTCCAGATTCGGGTCGCCAGCCGGTTAGGGCTGGGGTTGGGCGCCGCGGACGAGACGGCCGGGGAGGGCGCCCGTCAGTTCGCCGTTCTCGGCGATGACCTCGCCCGACACGATCGTCGCCACGTAGCCCTCGGCCCGCTGGATGAGACGCTTTCCGCCTGCTGGGAGGTCGTGGACGATCCGCGGTGCCCGAGCCCGGACGTTCTCGTGGTCGATGAGGTTCACGTCGGCCTTGTAGCCCGGCGCCAGTAGGCCCCGGTCGAGGAGCCCGACCTGCTCGGCCGTCTCGCGCGTCTGCGCCCGCACCGCCCACTCGATCGGGAGCCGCTCGCCGCGAGACCGATCACGGGTCCAGTGCGCGATGAGTGTGGTCGGGAAGCTGGCGTCGCAGATGGCGCCGCAGTGGGCGCCGCCGTCCGACAGCCCGAGCACGGTGCGGGGGTGGAGCATCATCCCGCGGGCCGCATCGAGGTCGAACTGCGAGTAGTTGAAGAGGGGGAAGTAGACGAGCTCGTGGCCATCGCGCTGGAGCAGGAGGTCGTAGAGGACATCCTCCGGACGCCGTCCTTCGCGCGCCGCGATCGCTGCCACGCTCGCCTCGGGCGGCGGCTCGTAGTCGGGCGGGTCGCCGAGCGGGAACATCTTGTGGAAGGCCCCGGCGAACTCCCGGAACATCCCACCGAACGCCGACTCCTCCGACAGGATCTGCGTCCGCACCTGCGGGTCGCGCAGGCGTGCCACCTTCTCCTCGAGCGGCAGCGGGTGGAGGGGGCCGTAGGTGGGGTGGGCGATGAACGGGTGGAGGCTGGCCTCCAGGCCGAGCAGCACACCGATGGCCCGCAGGGCCACCTGGGCCTTGATGTCGACGCCCCGATCGGCGGCGTCCTGCACCAGACCGAGCATCGCCCGCCAGCCGTCGGGGAACTCGTCGCCCTGAGAGAACGAGAACGACAGCGGCCGTCCCGTCGACGATGCCAGCTCGCACAGCATCCCGAACTCCGAGGTGAAGTCCTTGAAGTCGGTGACGAGGGCGAACACGCCCTTGCCGGTGTCGCCCAGCGCCTGACCGATGGCGAACAGTTCCTTGTGGGCGGCGTCGAGGGTCGGGGTGTGGTCGCCCTTGCTCGTGCGGTGCCGCACGGTCCGCGACGTCGTGAAGCCGAGGGCGCCGGCCTCGAGCGACTCGCGCACGTGGCGGTACATGGCGTCGAGTTCGGCGTCGGTGGCCTCGTCGCGAGCGGCGCCGCGCTCGCCCATTACGTAGGCCCGCAGGGCGCCGTGGGGCACCTGGGTGCCGAGGTCGATGGCGTGGGGCGCCCGCTCCAGGGCGTCGAGGTACTCGGGGAACGTCTCCCACTCCCACGTGATGCCCTCGTGGAGCGCCGTGCCGGGGATGTCCTCGACTCCCTCCATCAGCTCGACGAGGAAGTCGTGGGCGTCGGGACGGACGGGGGCAAACCCGACGCCGCAGTTGCCCATCACCACGGTCGTGACGCCGTGCCAGGAAGAGGGCGTGACCGACGGGTCCCACGAGACCTGGCCGTCGTAGTGCGTGTGGATGTCGACGAATC
>DATLFW010000505.1:0-2381 GCA_035540775.1 Acidimicrobiia bacterium | reverse complement strand
GGAGGAGGTGGTCGGCGCCGTGGCCGGGGGACCCGTGCGAGTGGCGGTACCGGTCGTCCCGCGGCAGCAGCCGCTCGAGGGCGTCCTCGAGATCGGCCTCGCTCCCCGCCCCCGTCTCCATCAGCGCCAGTCCGGCGGTGGCGTGCGGGGCGAAGACGTTGACCAGCCCGTCGCCCTTGCCGTGACAGAACGCCCGGACCTCCGACGTCAGATCGACGAGCCGGCGCCCCGTCGTGTCGAACTGCAACACCGTCGTCTCCACGGCCGAGAGCCTAGGGCCGTCCACTAGCCTGCGGCCCGTGGCGGGAACACGGCTCGAAGACGGCCTCGTCGTGGTGGTGAAGCGTGACTGCCCCACGTGCAACCTCGTCGTCCCCGCCCTCGAACAGCTCCGCGGCCACTCCCCCGTCACCGTCTACTCGCAGGACGACCCGACGTTC
The DNA here is from genome assembly GCA_035540775.1 of Acidimicrobiia bacterium. Lineage (GTDB taxonomy): Bacteria > Actinomycetota > Acidimicrobiia > IMCC26256 > JACPCJ01 > DATLFW01. The sequence goes on along the minus strand of DATLFW010000505.1, from coordinate 1,941 downwards.
CCCCAAGGCTTCGACGTCGTCGACGACACCGACCTCGAGGTCTCGTGGCGTCACGACGTGATCACCGTCCCCACCGTCATGCGGGTCGAGGACGGCGAAGTCGTCGATCGCACCGAGGGATGGAGCCGCGAGCACTGGGAACGCCTCACCGGCGTCCCCGACCTCGCCCCCGACCTGCCCGACTACCGGCCCGGCTGCGGATCGAAGTCGGTGGAACCGGGCACGGCCGAGGCGCTCGAGGCCCGCTTCGGCGACGGCCTCCGGTCGCGCCGGGTCGAGCTGCCCAGCCTCGCCGACGACATCGAGGCGTGCTTCGACCACGACTGGACCGACGGCCTCCCCGTGGTGCCCCCCACTCCCGAACGCGTCCTGCGCATGCTCGAAGGCACGTCGGGCGCCCCTGGCGACGTCGTGGCCGTCGTGCCGCCCGACCTCGTCGAGTGCACCGTCGAGAAGGTCGCCGTCAACGCGGTGATGGCCGGATGCCGCCCGGAGTACCTCCCAGTCGTCATCGCCGCCGTGGAGGCGGCGTGCACCGACGAGTTCAACATGCACGGCCTGCTCGCCACGACCTACTTCTCCGGCCCGCTCGTCCTCGTCAACGGCCCCGTCGCCCGGGGGATCGGCATGAACTCCGGGATCAACGCCATGGGCCAGGGCAACCGCGCCAACGCGACCATCGGCCGCGCCCTCCAACTCGTGATCCGCAACGTCGGCGGAGGCAAGCCCGGCGGCGTCGACCGGGCCACCCTGGGCAACCCCGGGAAGTACACCTTCTGCTTCGCCGAAGACGAGGAGGGCTCGCCGTGGGAGTCGCTCGCCGAGGAACGAGGTGTCGCGGCCGGCGCCTCCGCCGTCACCCTGTTCGCCGCCGAGGGGCCGCGAGGCGTCATCGACCAGCTGTCGCGCACGCCCGAGTCGCTCGCCCGCTCGTTCGCCGCCTGCCTCCGTACGGTCGCCCACCCCAAACTCGCCTTCGTCTTCGACGCCCTCGTCGTCGTGTCGCCCGAGCACGCTCGCGTCTTCCGTGAAGCGGGCTGGTCGAAGCAGCGCCTCCGCGACGAGATCAACACCCTCCTCACCATCCCTGGCGCCGAGATGGCCCGCGACGTCGACGGGTGCGCCGAAGGCATGCCCCCGGGATTCGAGTCCGTCGACCTCCCCAAGTTCCGCCCCGACGGCCTGTGGTTCGTCCACGCCGGCGGGCGGGCGGGCCTGTTCTCTGCGATCATCGGCGGGTGGGTGTCGGGAGACACCGGGAGCCAGATGGTCACGAGGGAGGTGCGCACATGACGGGACGGGTCCTGCTCGATCCCACCGGCGAGCGAGCAACGGCCGAACGAACGCGGGTCGCTCGCCCGGCCTCGCTCCAAGGCCTCACCGTCGGCCTCCTCGACATCTCGAAGGCGAGGGGCGACGTGTTCCTCGACCAGGTGGCCCATCGCCTCGCGGAGCGCGGCGCCACCGTCGAACGCTTCCGCAAGCCGACCTTCGCCAAGACGGCGCCCGTCGACCTGCGCTACGAGATCTCGACCCGCTGCGACGTGGTGATCGAGGCCCTCGCCGACTGAGGCTCCTGCACGTCGTGCAGTGTGCACGACATCGCCAACCTGGAAGCGAGCGGGATCCCGGGCGTCTTCGTGGCGTCGACCGAGTTCGTCGACGCCGCCGACACGCAGGCGGCGGCTATCGGGTTCGACCCGGCGCGGGTCTTCGTCGCCCACCCGATCCAGGACCGCACCGACGAGGAGCTGCGGGCCCTCGCCGACGCGGCCATCGACGAGATCGTCGCCGCGATCACGGCCTGAAAACTCACGCGTTCCGTCGTCGCGGGGGTCGGCACACCCCGTCCCATCCAACGATGGAGACGAACGCACCCTTCACCATGACACCGTCGGCCTTCCGCCTCGTCGTCGACCGCACCATCCCGGACGTCTGGGA
>DATLFW010000504.1:0-2327 GCA_035540775.1 Acidimicrobiia bacterium | reverse complement strand
CCGACGCCGACGCCGACGCCGACCAAGGACCCAAGGTGCCCCGTTGGGCGGAGCCGGTGTACCGCGTGGTGAAGGGCCCACTGGAGCGCTGGGCCGCCAGCCGGGCGGCTCAACGGCAGGTCCGCCAGGCGTCGACCTACCTCGATTTCAGTGCCCTCAATGCTGCCGACCCGCCGTCGACGAACGGTCACTCCAACGGCAACGGGCACCACGTCGACGACGACACGCACGATGTCGACGCTCCCGAGGCGGGGGCGCTGCGGTGGGAGACGGTGGAGATCCCGCCCCCGGATCTGCCGGATCGCGAGGCGCGCACTCCCCTCATCGAGGTCGACGGTGTCGTGGTCCGGTTCGGTGGTCTCACCGCCGTCAACGGCTTCACCATGAAGGTCCGCCATGGTGAGATCGTGGGGCTGATCGGCCCCAACGGTGCCGGCAAGACGACGTCGTTCAACTCGATCGCCGGGTTCAACACGCCGGCCGACGGGCGGGTGCGGATCCACGGCGTCGACGTCACCGCCTTCCCCGTTCACCTCCGGAGCCGCCTCGGCGTGGCCCGGACCTTCCAGGTCATCCAGTTGTTCCCGCAGCTCGACGTGTTCGACAACCTCCTCGTCGCCACCTACATCTCCGACCGCAGCGGGTTCTGGGGGAGCGCCCTCCTCACCAACAAGTCCCTGCGCGAGGAGATCGCCGCCCGCCACCGCGTCCGCGAGGTGATCGAGCTCCTCGGGCTCGAGGACGTCGCCCACCGCCAGGTGAACGAGCTCCCGTTCGGCATCCTGCGCATGGTGGAGATCGCACGCGCTCTCGTCACCGGCGCACCGGTGATGATGCTCGACGAGCCCGCCTCCGGCCTCGACGACCTCGAGACCGAGCGGTTGGCGGCGCTCATTCGGTTCATCCGGTCGCTCGGTGTTTCGATCCTCCTCATCGAGCACGACGTGAAGATGGTGACGTCGATCTCCGACTACATGTACGTGATCGACCAGGGCACCCCGATCGCCGAGGGGACGCCCGACGAGATCAAGCGCAATCCCGCGGTCATCGCCGCCTACCTCGGTCAGGAGGCCGAGGAGGAGTCGACCGAGGCGACCGTCGCGACGGGCTGAACCATGCGCCGCCTCGTCACGCCACTCCTCGTCGCACTTCTCACTGTGGCCGCCGCCGGCTGTGGCTCGCGCGTGCGCGACGACGGCGGCCTCGCCCTCGCCTCGTCGGCGGGAGAGTCAGCGGTCGGCGGGCCCGCACCGTCGGGCGTCTCGGCGACCGACACTCCCGCTTCGGAATCGACGTCGCCGGCAGGCGACGGTCCTGCATCGGCGACCGCGTCTTCGGCCGATCCTGGGCGTGACGCGGCCGGTGCGCCGACGCCGAAGGACTCCGACGCTCCGGCGACGACCGACCATTTCGGCGATGCCGACGGTAGCCCTCGCGACCCGAAAGGCATCGTCGCCTCCGTCGAGCCCATCTGCGTGGAGGCTCCCGGCACGGTGACCGTGACGATCAAGACGGCCGCCCTCGCAGACGTCGCTTACGGGGCGTCGTTCGCCGACGGAGGGCACCACGGCCAGTGGGGCATGTCGATGACCGACGCCAGCGGAACGCTCGTGTGGACGGTGACGGTCGGTCCGAACGCTCCAGAGGGCAACGCCGTCGTCGCTGCCACCGCCCTCAACTCCGAGACCGGTGAGGGCGGCGGGGGAGAGGGCGGTTTCCGGGTGGCCCGAAGCGGAGGATGCTGATGTCGAGGTACGTGCGGGCGGCCCTGGCCCTCCTGCTGCTCACCGCCGTGGCGGTCGGATGCAGCGACGACGGGGACGGAAGCGGCGAAGGAGCGACGCCGAGCACCCTCGACCCCGACGAGGTCTCCCGCCTCGTCGACGGCCATCTCACGACCGACGTCTCCGGCGCGGTCGAATTCTCGTTCGACCGCGACGTTCCCTTGCGGGTCGTCACCATCAACGCCCCCGACGTCTCGGCACTGACCTTCTTCAACGTCGGCATCGAGCAGTTCCAGCAGGTGGACGGCGAGGGCGCATTCCGGATCGCCGTCGACCTCGCCGGGAGCTACGACGGACCGGGCGAATACGAGATCCCGGCCGCGTCGGGAGCCGTCACGACCCCCTCCGTCGATCCTGAGAACCCCGACCCGAACGCGGCCGTCTCCGGGCTCAGCAAGCCCCTTCTGACCTGGAGCCCCGACGGCGACCCGACCCAGAACCCCGACGCAGCCCGCACGGCGCAGCTGTTCGACCGGGCCCTCGAGTCGTGCCAACTCCGGATCGGTCCTGCCGGCGAATCCGGTGACCTCCGATGCCCGAAGG
>DATLFW010000503.1:0-2633 GCA_035540775.1 Acidimicrobiia bacterium | reverse complement strand
CCTGCAGACGGATCGGGAGAAGTCCCTGAGCGGCCCCCACGATCCGCCGCCGATGATCGTCGACCCCGTGAACAACCTCGGGTTCGCCCTCGGCCAGAAGCGAAACCAGAGCAACCAGTTCCGGCTCGTCATGTTCGACCTCGTCGGCCTCCGACAGGTCGGTGAGATGCCGATCAGCGGACTGGCGTCCGACGACATCTTCACCTTCGCCGTCGACCCCGAGACCCGCCGCCTCATCTACGCCAGCCGACCGTCGTTCGCCCCCACCACGGCCGTGTGCGGCGACACCCCGGTGGCACTCGTGCCGAAGGGGACCTTCCTCAACGTCGTCACCTACGACTTCGACGCCGCTGCCGGGCAGGGGGCCATGCAGCTCCACCAGCCCGGGCTGCCCATCCCGTGCGCCGGGCGCAAGGCCATGCAGTTCAACACGATGTCGTTCTACGAGGTCGACGGGAAGAAGAAGCTGCTGGCCACCGGCACCTACTCCGACGAGTCGTACCACTACGGGCATCCGACCGACTTCAACCTTCACGACAACCTGGGCCAGAGCCTCATCATCCGCCAGTTCGACGCCGACGAGCTCTTCGCCCGGCAGGGGACGTTGACTCCCGACCCCGGCTCCCTCGAGTGGGAGGTCGACCTCCGCACGGTGGGGTGCGGACGCATCGACGTCCACCTCGTCCAGCGGGTCGGCGATTCGGTGATCAGCCTGTGCTCCGATACGCGTCCCGTCGCCTCGTACGCCGTCGGCGAGCAGGGCTACGTCGTCCGAATCCCGCTGGGTGCCGACCACCGCCCGATCCCCCGGGGCGGCACGGCCAGCGGCGACCCGGCCAACCCCACCAACGACGCCTTCATCGCCAACCCGACGGTGCGCCGTACGCCGTCGCTCGCTGGGAAGGTCTTCCCGTTCCTCGATCCCGGCTCCGGCCGCCTCCAGCTGCTCACCGCAAACAACGCGAACGGCAACGCCGTCTGGGTGTTCGACCCGACCGATGAACGCTTCCTCGGCGTCATGACGGGCGGTGTCGTCGGCCAGACGGCGGCCAAGACGGCGGCTGGCTTCGACCGCGACAACGGCCGCGCCTACCTCCTCACCAACCGCGGGATCCTCGCCGCCTCGGTGCGACCCTCGCCTCTGCCCGGCGGCCAGCTCTACCCGGTCGTCGACGGCGAATACGACGACGCCGGCAACCTCGTGAACCCCGAGAACGTGTCGTCGCTCGCCATCGCTGTGGCTCCCAAGCTGCGCCGCTTGTTCGTCCCCGTCGTCGACAAGGGGTACGTCGTCGTCGAGGACCACAGCGCAGACCCGCCGGCGCTTCCACCCGTCGACCCCGACGAGTTCACCAACCAGATCGAGGAGCGCGAGGGCGAGACGGAGGTGAACGCGTCGGGCGCCGCCATCGCCTCCGGCGTCAACATCATCGGAAGCGGTGGTGTGCCGCGCATCGCCAACCAGCTCGACCCGCTCTGCCACAGCCCGCACCCGGCATGGGAGACGAACGTCGCCCCCAACTTCCGTGAACAGCTGTTGTTCAACGGCAAGTGCCTCGCCGACCAACTCGCCACGCCCGGAAACCGCAACGTCGTCATCGCCGGCTCCAAGGCGAGCGCCGCGTCCGGCGCCGACGCCACGGCGTCGAGCAACGGCCTGGCCTTCGCCGAGACCGACCACGCCACGAACCGCGACGTGAAGGAACTCGGCGACTGCGGCTACGGCTACATGGAGCGGCTCCAACAACCGTTCGTGTGGATGAGCCAGCAAGACACCGACCCGTCGAACGACCACACACCGCAGTCGCCGCGCGGGCAGGACGGCGGGTTCTGCGGGCAGGTGCAGGGCGGCCTCGCTCAGGCACTCGGCGACGACCTCCGGAACGGCACGCACGGGGGAACCGGCACCGGGTCCGGCGCCGGCTTCCCCTTCCCCGGCGCCGAGTGCAGCGACTTCGGTGGCGAGCCGGGCGGCGCCAGCGCTCCAGGCCAGTCGCCCAAGGGCGCAGCGGTTGCCGCCAATGTGGCGTGCGATTCGGCCAGCGGGACGGCGTCGGCCGCCGCCAGCGCGGCGCCCCTCGCCGTTCCTTCCCCGGCTGACCCTCTCGTCTCGGTCGGCAAGACCTGGACCGACATCGCCACCACCCGCACCGACCTCGGTCAGGTGACGGTGGCGACGGCGGTCGCGCAGGGCGTACGAATCGGCCCTCTCTCGATCGGCGAGGTGCGATCGTTGGCCACCAGCCGGGCCAAGGGGCGCACCGGTACGGCAGCGGTCGACTTCGAGCGGCGATGGTGCGGGATCTCGCTCACCGAGGCGCTCGGCGCCGTCCCCGACGCGGGCGTCAGCACGCCCGCCGTTCCGGGCGTCCCCGGCGGGCCCCCCACCAGCCCCGCCGACCCGGTGTTCGAGGCCGGCCTCCTCACCAACGACTGCATCGATCCCGACACCGACCCGCTGGCCCGCCAGCTCGTCGACGAGCTGAACCAGGCCGTGGGAAAGGTGCGCGTCTCGATCCCCGACGTGCGGGCCGATGCGACCGACGGCGGCTACCAGGCCGTCGTCACGAAGCACCCCGACGTGCGGGCGGCCGACCAGGCGGTCAACGACGACGACTCGCACACCGTCCCGG
>DATLFW010000502.1:0-2072 GCA_035540775.1 Acidimicrobiia bacterium | reverse complement strand
GGTCACGGTGAACAGCAGAACGGCGGCGGTGATGGTGGCGCTCACGATGGCGCCGAGGATCGTTCGCGCACTCTCGACCGTCGTGACGAGGACGGTGGGCAGGTCCCGCGGGTCGAGGCCGTCGTCGAGGGTCACCAGCCCGCGCGACGCCACGATCGCCAACACGACCATGACGAAGGGGACGAAGAAGAGGCTCTGCTGGAGCCGAGTGAAGATACTGCGCACCCGGATGAGCGCCGCCCCGCCGTCGTTGCGTGGTGTGGGGCGGGCGTCCGGCATCGTCTACTCCACTTCGTCGAGGATCTCGTCGAGGCGCAGGATCTCCGCCAGGGTCACCACCCCGACCAGCCGGCCGTGGTCGACGACGGCGAGGCGCCGCGTTCCGGCTTCCTCCATCACCGCGACCGTGCGCCGCAGATTCCACGAGAGCTCGGCGGGGGGCAGGCTGACGAGGACGTCGGCGACCGTCTTCACGTCGCGCTCGTCACGTGGCACCTGCTCGACCTCCTCGACCCGGACCATCCCGAGGTAGCGCCCGTCGCTCGTCACGGGCACCGACCGGGCATTGGCGGCCACGAAGTGCTCCGAGACCAGTTCGCTGAGCGTCGTTCGTGGTGAGACGGTCAACACCTCTCGGGTGAGGGCGGCCGTGACCGGGAGGCGCAGTCGGCGCTCGAGGTGCCCGGCTCGGCGAACCTGCTGGTAGGGGGTGACAGAGTCATTCCCCATCACCAGCTCCGCCATCACGGCGGCGATCAGTCCGGGGATCACGAACCCGGCCCGGCCGGTCGACTCGGCGACGAACACGACGGCCGCGATGGGCGTGCGGTACCCGGCGCCCAGGAACGCTGCCATCCCCACGAGGGGGAAGAGGGGCGTGTGGGTCTGCTCGAGGGCGCCACCGACGAAGCGCCCGAGGAGCGCGCCCTGGACGGCCAGTGGGACGAACACACCACCCGCGCCTCCACCGACGAGCGTGAGGGTCGTCGCCGCCGCCCGCATGACGAACAGGAGGGCGACGAGGCCGAGGCCGTGCGTCGGATCGGCGGCCCAGCGGATCGTGTCGTACCCAGGACCGAGGGTGAGAGCCGACTCGTAGAGCGCGTACGAACCACCGGCCAGGCCGACGAGGCCGGCGGCGGCGGCCGGAAGCCGGCGGCGGACGCGGGTGCGCCGGGCGGCCTCCTTCGCCCAGCGCATGGCGGCGGCGAAGCCACGCGCCCCGGCCCCGCAGAGGAGACCGAGGAGGGCGGCTCCGGCGAGGTCGACGGTCGAGAACGGCGGCTCCCCCCACACGGCGAGGAGCGGCGTCGTGCCCTGGAAGGCGACGAAGGTGACGTACGACGTGGCGGCGCCCACCAGCGCCGGGAGCACGGCACGAGCCGCCACGTCGTGGCGGTACGGCACCTCGAGGGCGAAGACGGCCCCCGTCACCGGCGCCTTGAAGATGGCGGCGACGCCGGCGGCGGCGCCCGCCACCATGAGGACCTTGGCGTCCTCCCGCGTGAACCAGTCACGGAATCGGGACTGGATGGTCGAGCCGATCGAGGCTCCGAGGTAGATCGACGGACCCTCGAACCCGAGGGCGCCGCCACTCCCGAGGGTGAGGACGCTCGCGACCATGCGGCCCGGCACCGGCCAGAGCGGGAGGCGGCGGTGCTTGTCGTGGAAGTAGTTGACGTACTCGTCCGAGGTGGAGGGACTCGCCCGCCGAGCGAGGTATCGCAGTGCGACGGTGGCGAGGAGGAGGCCGACGCCAGGGGCGGCCATCTGCAGGGCGAGGCGCAGGTCGAGCACCTCGTGGAGCAGGAGGTCGTCGGTGACGTAGTCGAAGAACGCCACCCCGACGCCCGTGGCGAGCCCCGTGACCCCTGCCAACAAGACCGTGCGCTGCCAGCGGCGCCGGAGTTCGAACAACACCTCGCTCTCCGTCAGCCAGGAGCGGCGCACGCGTACCGTGGGCCGCCAGCGCCGGCCGTTCGCGTCGAGGCTCAACTTCATCGGGCCGCCGGTCCCACCCCCGGGCCGTCGCCCAGGTGACCCTGCTCGTTGAAACTCACGAGGACCGGGTG
>DATLFW010000501.1:0-4047 GCA_035540775.1 Acidimicrobiia bacterium | reverse complement strand
GGTCCGCTTCGGCGACTTCCGGACGGTGACCCGGTCCACGACCCTCGCCACCGCCACCGACGCCGGCAGCGACGTCGTGCAGGCCGCCCTCGACCTCCTGGCCCGGCTCGACACGGCCGGCGGCGTCCGCCTCCTCGGTGTGGGCGTCAGCAACCTGGAGGAACCCGGCCCCCGGCAAGAGGCGCTGCCTCTGGGCGACGACGCCCCCCGCCCGGGCGTCGACGACGTGGTGGAGGAGGTGCGGCGGCGGTTCGGCGACGATGCGCTGGGACGGGCGTCGTTTCTCGACGACGGTCGTTTGCGCACCGACCGGCGCAGCGCGCACGACTACGGGCCGGACGAAATCGAGCGTGCGAGCGACGCACGCGGCGAGCGGGGAGGGTGAGGATGGCGGGGGAGCGGCGGATCGGAATCGTCGGTGGCGGCTTCATCGGCCGTATCCACTCGTGGGCGCTGTACGCCCTGACGAAGGGCGGCGTCGTCGACGCCGCCGTCACGCATGTGTTCGACCTCGATTCGGCGGTCGCCACCGAGCTGGCCCGACCGCACGACGCCGAGGTCGTCGCCGACCTCGGCGCCCTGCTCGAGGCCGTCGACACCGTGTGGATCTGTACGCCGACGGCCGCCCACCTCGCCGTCGCCCGGGAGGCCGCCGCCCGGGGGCGATCGATCTACTGCGAGAAGCCGCTCGGGCGCGACCTGGCCGAGGCCGCCGAGGTGGCCGACGTCCTCGCGGCCGTCCCGCATCAAGTGGGCCTGGTGCTACGCGCCTCGCCCGTGTTCCGCCTCCTGCACGACGCCGTCGCCTCCGGGCGGTACGGGCGGTTGATGGCGATCGTGTTCCGCGACGACCAGGCCTTCCCGGTCGGTGGCCAGTACGGGTCGACGTGGCGGTCCGACGTCGCCCAGGCCGGGGGCGGCACCCTCCTCGAACACTCGATCCACGACCTCGACCTGCTGCGCTGGATCGGCGGCGACCCCACGACGGTGAGCGGGCGGACGGCGTCGTTCGCCGGCCACCCGGGGGTCGAAGACGTCGCCAGCGTGGACCTCGCCTACGGGTCGGGCGCGGTGGCGACGCTGACGTCGGTCTGGCACCGCATCCTGAGCCGCCCGTCGACCCGCCGCATCGAGGTCTTCTGCGAGGACGCCCTCTTGTGGGCCGACCACGACCACCTCGGGCCCGTCCACCTCCAGACGAGCGAGGGGGAGGAGATCCTGGACTGCCCCCAACCGGAATGGGTCGAGCGGTTGGCGGTGCCCGAGGCGGCCCGGGCTCCCCTGGCGATGTACGCCGCCCCCGATTTCGAGTTCCTGGTCGCCCTCGACGGCGAGCGTCCCGGAATGCCTGGCGCCGACGAGGCCATGGCCGCCCATCACCTCGTCGACGCTGCCTACCGCTCGGCGGCATCAGGTGGCGAACCGGTGGGAATCACGTTCGTCCGGTGAGCGCGTTGTCGGTCCACCCGCCTCGCGCGACAATGAACGGAAGGTTCTCCGAGACTCTGGACCACCAGATGCCGCTTTCCGAAGACGAACAGCGAATCCTGGCCGAGATCGAGGCGCATCTCTACGAGAGCGACCCCCAACTCGTCCAGCAGGTGGCCGAGACCACCGTGTACCGGCACGCCTCCCGCATGATCAAGTGGGGCGTGCTCGGGTTCGTGGCCGGGCTGGCGATCCTCGTCGTGTCGTTCGCCTCGTCGCTGATCCTCGGCTTTGCCGGGTTCCTCATCATGCTGGGCAGCGCCTTCCTCATCGAGCGCAACGTCCGTCGCATCGGCAAGGCGGGGCTGGAAAGCCTCACCACGTCGATGAAGATGAGCGGCATCCGCGACGCCATCGAGCGCCGGCGCCGCGGTTCCGACGACGGGTAGCGCCCTGTCGTTCACGCCGATCCAGGCGAGCCGGCTCACGGGCTGTTCGGCATCGCAGATCCGGTACTGGGCCGAGACCGGGCTCGTCACGCCGTCCGGCGTCCCCGGCGGGTACGACTTCCGAGACCTCGTTGCTCTGCGCATGGTCCGCTCGCTCCTCGACGCCGGCCTCCCGCTCCAGCGCATCCGCCGCGCCGTCCAGTACCTGCAGGACGCCGGCGACGACCTCGCCGGGCTCCGGCTCGTGACCGACGGTTCGAGCGTGCTCGCCTGCCGTTCCGACGGCGAGGTGCTCGACGCCGTGCGCCGCGGCCAGCTCGCCCTCTTCGTGGCGGTGGGGCCGCTGGCGGAGGAGATCGAAGCCGGAGTGGCCCGGTTCGCCGAGGAGCGCGACGCCTTCCTCGACGCCCTCCACGCGTCGTCCTAACGCTCGCGGAGGCCCCTGGGGTCGAGGGCTCGGGCCAGCCGTGATCGACGCGGCTCGTGGGCGTCGAGGACGGCGACGGCCGAGTCGACGGCGCGCCACGCCCGTCCTGCCGCCACCCGATCGGGCTCGCCGGCGCCGTAGGCCGCGGCGTCGACGATCGGGCGGAGGTCGGCCATGGGTTCCGCGAGGGGGGCGAAGCGGCGGGCGACCGAACGCTCGATCTCGGCCGGGGTTCGCGAGGCGCGGACGTCGACCCCTTCGGCCCGGAGCCGCTCGACCAGTTCTTCCCACGCCGCCAGCACCGCTGCCCGCGTGTCGGGGTTGCGCCGGCGGGCGAGGCGGCGAGTCCGCCGGACGGCGAACACCACCAAGCCCCCCGCCACGACGACGCCGGCGACGAGGGCGGCGAGGATGCCCGCCCGGCGGAGCCACGGGTTCAACGTGCCAGGTTCCGTCGGCGAGCGGTCGACCGAGGTCGGCGGGACCGACCCGTCGTCGTCGGGGACGGGCGCCACCGTGGTGGGGGTGGAGGCAACGGTCGTCGGCGTCGCCAGGGGCGCCTGGGCGTCGGGGTCGTACGTGCCGGTGTGGTTCGCCGGCGAGGGGTGGGTGCGGCTGGGCGTCGGCTCGAACGCCACCCAGCCGAACGGCTCGATGTGCACCTCCGGCCACGCGTGGGCGTCGGTGCTGCGGACGTGGAAGCGCCCGTCGGCCTCCAGCGTGCCGGGCTGGAACCCGACGGCCACGCGAGCCGGCATGCCGAGGCTCCGGGCCATGACGGCGAAGGCGGCGCTGAACTGCTCGCAGAAGCCGCTGCGATGGACGAACAGGAAGTCCTCGAGGGCGGCGCTGGAGTGCCCGGCGGGGACGCCCTCGCTGTAGGTGAAGTTGCCGCGGAAGAAGTCCTGGAGGGCGCGAGCCTTGCCGTAGAAGTCGGGCGCGGCGTTGGTGATCTCGCGAGCGAGGCGGTGAACGTCGGGGGAGATGCCGCCGGGCAGCTGCACGGAGGGGAGCAGCGACTCGGGGACGGCGCCTCGGGGCGCCGCTGCGAAGTCGGACGGCGAGTACGACGGCATGTCGGAGGTGACCCGGTAGGTGAGTCCGTCGGCCGTCTGCTGTTCGGTCAAGAGCGTCATGCTCTCCGGGTTCACGCGGGCGCCCTGGAGGTCGATGGCGACGGGCCGGTAGGCGGCCGGGAGCCAGAACTGCGCCAGGTTGGAGATGGAGAACTCCTGCACGAGGGGAGTGATCGGTGCCAGCTCGGTGTCGGACGGGAGGCGACCGGACGCCGACCGGTACGACGCCAGCGACGACCAGATGGTGCCGTCGAAGGCGTCGAGAGCGGCGAGGCGCCAGTAGGCGGGGGCGTCGGCCCGCACGGTGAACACCTCGACGGCCGGTCGCTGCGTCAGGCGGTCGCGGATGTCGACGAGGGGGCTCACCGTCACCCGGGTCCGCGGCCCGCTGTTGCCATCGCGTTCTACGAGACCCACCGACTCGGCGTCGGGGAGGCGGGGCCCGAGCACGGGGGCCAGGGCCGCGGCCACGATCACGACGGGAACGCCGGCGCGAAGGACGGCGAAGCGCCCCGATCGGTTCCCGCCGGGCAGCCCGCCCGTTGCGCCGCCCGAGAACCAGGCGTGCTCCCCTCCGGCCTGGGCGGGGGCATGGAGGAGCACGAACAGGAGGCACGCCGCCACCATGGCGGCCGACAGGGGCACCTCGGCGCTGTCGGTGCCGAGG
>DATLFW010000500.1:0-2150 GCA_035540775.1 Acidimicrobiia bacterium | reverse complement strand
ACGACGCCGAGGTCGCCCGGACGGCCCCATCCGTCGATGTAGGGGGCAACGACGGGGTCGTCGAGGGGAGCACCTCGGGCAGCCTCACGCAGCATTTCCCGCAGGAACGGCTCGTCGTCGGGCTCGGCAGCACGCACCGTGAACATCGACGATCACGCCCGGGGGTGTGTCTCGTCGTACACCGACCGAAGCCGCTCCTTCGTGAGGTGCGTGTACACCTGGGTCGTGCCGACGTCGGCGTGACCGAGGAGTTCCTGCACCACCCGGAGGTCAGCACCGCCCTCGAGGAGATGGGTTGCGAACGCGTGCCGGAGGGCGTGGGGGTGGAGGACACGACCGTCGGGCAGGGGTCGGGCCTCGAGGATGCGCCGTGCGTCACGGGGTGTCAGGCGCCTGCCGCGCCGGTTGAGGAAGAGGGCGTCGGCAGGCGTGGCATCGGAGACGAGGCGTCCGCGCCCGCCCGCGAGCCACCGGCGCACGGCGTCGACCGCCGGCTCCCCGACCGGGACCTGTCGTTCCTTGGCCCCCTTCCCCATGACCGTGACGACGCTCCGATCGAGGTCGACGTCGCGGGGGCCGAGGCCGCAGAGTTCGGCGACCCGGATACCGGCGCCGTAGAGCAGCTCGAGAACGGCGCGATCGCGCAGGACGATCGCTCGTTCGACCGGGTCGTCGAGACGTTCGGGGTCGGCCGCCGCCTCCACGAGCGCCGCCGCTTCGGACGCCTTCGGCACCCTCGGAAGTCGGGACGGGCCACGAGGCGTGCGCAACGACCGAGTCGGGTCGCGTTCGACGACGCCGCGGCGGCGCAGGAAGCGGAAGAACGATCGGACGGCGGCTGCCTTCCGGGACACCGATCGGGGGGCGAAGCCGCGGGTTGAGAGGAACGCCAGGTACCGGCGCAGTACTTGGTGATCGACGTCGCCGGGGTGGGGCGCCGCTCCCCGCTCGCACCACTCCACGAACTGGCGGACGTCGCGCTCGTACGCCTCCCGTGTGTGCTCGCTCACCGCGGTCAGCGAGCCGACGTACTCGTCGACGGGCCACGACCTGGAAGGCGACGTGGAGGACATCGACACGAGGGTAGGCGTCGGTCCGGACTGCCCTGGGGCATGCTGGTCGGGATGGCCCGCCTCCTCGTCGTCCACCACACCCCGTCGCCGGCCACCCACTCGATGCTCGACGCGGTGTTGTCGGGCGCCCGCGACGACCGGATCGAAGGCGTCGACGTCGTCGTGCGCCCGGCGTTGGCCGCCACCGCCCTCGACGTGCTCGACGCCGACGGGTACCTCCTCGGGACTCCCGCCAACCTCGGATACATGTCAGGGGCGCTCAAGCACTTCTTCGACCAGGTCTACTACCCGTGCCTCGACGCCACGACGGGCCGTCCGTACGGGCTGTGGGTGCACGGAAACAACGACACGACGGGAGCGGTGCGAGCCATCGAGACCGTGGTCACGGGCCTGCAATGGCGGGCAGCGGCCCAGCCCGTGACGGTCGTGGGAGAACCAGGTTCGACCGACCTGGAGGCATGCTGGGAACTGGGGGCCGCCCTCGCAGCCGGCCTCACCATCGACTGATGCCGACCGACGACGACTGCTACCTGACGACGACCGGACGGCGAACCGGTCGCCCTCATCGGATCGAGATCTGGTTCGCCGCCGAGGGGCGAACCCTGTACCTGCTGTCAGGCGGCGGCCAATCTGCCGACTGGGTGCAGAACCTCGTCGCCGACCCCGCCGTCGGAGTGGAGGTCGGCGGCGAGGAGTACCGCGCGCGAGCCCGCGTCCTCGAAGGGGGCGACGAGGCCGAGCGGGCGCGGTCCCTCGTCTTCGAGAAGTACGCAGTGCGCGGTCACGGGGATCTCACCGACTGGCGCCAGCGCGCTCTGCCCGTCGCCATCGACCTGGCGACCGGGTAGCGGCTCCCGTGCGGTGGGCCGCGCGCCCGGCCGCCATTCCGGCGAGATTCAGCTCCGGCCGGAGATCGCCTTGACCAGTTCCTTCTTGCTCATCGTCGATCGACCCGGGATGTCGAGCGCCTTCGCCCGCTCGTAGAGCTCCTCGCGGGAGGCGTCCTCCAGCCGGGAGGTCTTCGATCCGCCCCGCGCCTTCGACCCGTTGCGCGCCTTCGATGCGGGACGAGGCTTC